>NZ_JBKJFM010000057.1:0-32229 GCF_046614825.1 Streptomyces nanhaiensis | reverse complement strand
ACTGCTCCTCCCTGGCCGCCGCCGGGCCCTCCCCGCCCGGCCGGCCGCGCCGCGAGGACGACCCGCCCGCGCCGGTGTCGGCGTACGGCCGCAGCAAGCTCGCCGGTGAGGAGGCGCTGCGCGCCGTGGCCGCCGCCGTGCCCGGCACCGTCGTCCGCCCGCCGATCGTCTACGGCCCCGGCGACGCCGACTTCCTGCCCGCCCTGCTCGCCGCGGTGCGCGGCGGCGTGCTGCCCGTGTGCGGCTTCGGCCCGCGCCGCTGCTCGCTGATCCACGTCGACGACCTGTGCCGCGTCCTGATCGCCGCGGCCGACCGCGGCTCGACCGTCACCCCCCGCCCCTCCTCCCGCGGGATCTACCACGCCGGCGACGGCGCCGGGCACCGCTGGCAGGACCTCGCGGCGGCCGTGGCGAGGCTGACCGGCCACCGCCCGCCCACCACCGTCCCCCTGCCCCGCCCGGTGGCGTACGCCGCCGCCTGGGGCGCCGAGGCGGCCGCGCGGGTACGGGGACGGCCGTCGGCGCTCTGCCGCGACAAGGTCCGCGAACTGGCCCGCCCCGCCTGGACCTGCGGCCACGAGCGGGCCGCCCGCGAACTCGGCTTCACCCCGGGGGCCCTGTGGCCCGCGGGCCTCGCCGACGCCCTGCGCACCACGCCCGGCACCACCCCCGCACCGGCATCCGCCCCCGAGAGGAACCAGCGTTGACGACCCGGCCCCGCACCGCACAGCCCCGCACCACCCGGCCCCGCAGCGGCCGAGCCGAACACCTGCGGGCCTCCCCGCCCCTGTTCCGCTCCCCGCTCCTGGACCGCCTCACCCGCGTCCACCCGGCCGTGCCCGCCGCCCTGTACGGTCCCCTGGCCGTCCTGCTCGCCGCCCTGGCCGTGCCCCGCCTGGGCTGGGCGGCCCTGGCCTGGCACGCCCTGCTCGGCTACGCGCTGTGGACGCTGACGGAGTACTGGGTGCACCGGGCCCTCTTCCACCTGAACCCCCGCAGCGCGCGCGGCAGACGGCTGCACTGGCTGGTGCACGGCGTCCACCACGACCACCCCGACGACCCGCGCCGCCTGGTCATGCCGCCCCTGGCCAGTCTGGTGCTGACCGGCATCCCCTTCGCCGCCCTCCACCTGGCCCTGGACGGCGGCGCGGCCAACGCCGTCGCCGCCGGGTTCACCGCCGGATACGTCCTCTACGACGAGCTGCACTTCCTCCTGCACCGCCCCGGCCCGCCCACCGCGCTCGGACGCCGTCTGCGCAGGCACCACCTGCGGCACCACTTCCAGGACGACAGCCGCGGCTTCGGGGTGAGCTGCCCCTACTGGGACCACGTCTTCGGCACCGCGCCGGAGCGTACGGCGGCGGAGCGTACGGCGGCGGGCGGAGCGACCGGCGGGGCGGCGGCGCGCTGACGCCGGTCCCGCGCCCGGCGGCGGACGCGGGACCGGAGCGGGGCCGGGGACCGGGCGGCCTCAGGCCGCCCGGAGCACCACGGAGACGTTGTGGCCGCCGAACCCGAAGGAGTTGCTGACGGCCGCGCGGACGCGCTGTTCGCGCACCGCCTTGGTCACCAGATCGATGTCGAACTCCGGCGCGGGCGCGTCGGTGTTGGCCGTCGGCGGCACGGCGGACCGCTCGATGCTCAGGACCGTGAGCACCGCCTCCACCGCGCCCGCGGCGCCCAGCGAGTGCCCCAGGACGCCCTTGGCCGAGGTCACGCTCGGGCCGTGGCCGAAGACCCTGGCGATCATGCTCGCCTCCGCCGCGTCGCCCAGCGGGGTGGAGGTGGCGTGCGCGTTGACGTGGTCGACGTCCCCCGGTCCCAGGTCCGCGTCGGCCAGCGCCGCGGTCACCGCCAGCTCCGCGAACCGGCCCTCGGGGTGCGGCGCGGTGGGGTGAAGCGCGTCGGTGCTGGTGCCGCAGCCGGCCAGCAGGGCGCGTGGGCGCACACCGCGCGCCCGCGCGTCCGCCGCCCGCTCCAGCACCAGGACGGCGGCGGCCTCGGCCATGACGAACCCGTCGCTGTCCGCGGCGAACGGCCGCGACGCCGCCGCCGGATCGCCGGTGCGGGCGGACAGCGCCCCGGCCCGCTGGAACCCGGACACCACCAGGGGCGTGACCGCGGCCTCCGTACCGCCCGCCAGGACGACGTCGCACAGACCGGCGGCCAGCCAGTCGCGCGCCACCGCCAGCGCGCTGGCGCCCGAGGCGCATGCGGTGGAGACCGCCAGGCTCGGACCGCGCGCCCCCAGGGCGAGCGCGACCTCCCCGGCCGCCATGTTCGGCAGCAGCCTCGGGATGACCACCGGCGACACCGCCTCGGCCCCCTCCCGCCGCATCCGGGCGAACTCCGCCTCCCAGGTGCCGGCGCCGCCCAGACTGCACCCGACGGCCGTGCCCACCCGGACCCCGTCCCAGGCGGACGGGTCCAGCCGCGCGTCCCGCAGCGCCTCGTCGGCCGCCGCCAGCGCGATCCGCGTGAAACGGTCCTGGCGCCACAACTGCCGCCGCCGCGCCCGGTCGGCGACCTCCACCTCGGGGGCGCGGCAGCTGAAGTCGACCGGCAGACCGGCCAGTTCGGCGTCGCGGGACGCCGTGGGAGCGGCGGCGCAGACCCGGCGCCAGGTCTCCTCCACCCCGGCCCCGGCCGGGGTGACCGCCCCCAGGCCGGTCACCGCGATGTCCGCGCGGGTCACCGCGGAGCCACCGCCGTACCCGCGCCCCAGGCGGCCTCGACCGCGTCGGCGATCTCCCCCAGCGTCGTGTCCAGGGTGATCTGGTCGTCACCGAACGGCACACCGGTGCTCTCCCGCAGGGTCAGGGCGAACTCGACCCGCCCCAGGGAGTCCAGATCGATCTCCTCCAGCGTGGCACCGGGCGACAGCTCGCCCTCGGTGAACTGGAACTTGCCGACCAGGATGTCCGCAACGACGCCGTATGCCTTGCCCATCGGGCCTCCTCGCGCGCTCAACTCGGGCCGGCCGGAACCGGCCCCCTTCCGCGCCCCATCCTTGTGGCTCGGCACGGCCCGGCCGGGAGCGGAGCGGCCCGGCAAGCGCATTTCACCCGTACGAGGCAGCGGGCTCCGGCGGACACCGCTCGGGCCCGGCCCTCCGGTGTGCCGGAGGGCCGGGCCCGTGGTGTGCGTCCGCGCCCGCGGGCGCGGTACGGGCGAGGCGGGAGTTACCGCTGCCCGCCGCCGCTGTTCCGACCGCCCTTGCGGCCGGCCTCGGATGCCTTCTCGCGGTCGTCGGCGAAGTTGCCGCCGCTCTCGTGACCGCCCTGGCGGCCCGCCTCCGCGGCGCGCTGCGGGTCGTTGGCGAAGTTGCCGCCGCTCTCGTGACCACCCTGGCGGCCGGCCTCGGCCGCACGCTCACGGTCGTTGGCGAAGTTACCGGGGTTGTTGGAGTTGCTGGACGCAGCCATGACTGCTCCCTTCACTCGTCGTTCTGCAGGTCCCTTCGCAGCATCGGGTGCCCGGCCCGTCCGGGCGTAATCACCACAAAACACATCAAAAGTCGCCCATGTTCGGAGTCGCCGCCCCTCACGTGTCGTCAACTCCCGTTCAGCACACGGAACCCTGGGTTCCGCAGCGAGTGACGGCCGAAACCGCCGTGCGCGGCATCCGATGGGACACCGGCCCCCGGCAAAGGCTTGCTAGGCTCACCCGCCCATGGACACCGACACGGAGGACGGCACGCCGATCGCCGTCCCGCCGGGGCGGGTGACGCTGTCGGACCGCCGCACACAGCGCAGTTGGCGAGTCGACCTCGCGCCCTACCGGATCGCGCCCTTTCCCATCACCCGGGCACGGTACGCGCAGGTCACCGGATCACCGCCCGACGCCGCGCAAGGCGGCCGGCTGCCCGTCGAGGGCGCCTCGTGGCTGGACGCGGTCCGGTTCTGCAACGCCCTGTCCCTGCGCGAGGGGCTGCCCCCCGCCTACCACCGCCTCCCCCCGGACGGTGACGACGACGGGGACGGCACGGGCGTCGAGTGGGACGAGCGCGCCGACGGGTACCGGCTGCCGACCGAGGCCGAGTGGGAGTACGCCTGCCGCGCGGGCACGGCCGGTCCGCGCTACGGCCCGCTCGACGAGATCGCCTGGCACCGCGGCAACTCCGGTGGACGCGTCCACGCCGTGGGCGGCAGGCGGCCCAACGACTGGGGCCTGTACGACATGATCGGCAACGTCTGGGAGTGGTGCTGGGACCGCTACGACCCCGAGGTCTACGGCGCCTACCGGGTGCTGCGCGGCGGCGGGTGGTTCGACGAGCACTGGAGTTGCCGGGCCTCGGTGCGCCGCCGCAGCCACCCGTCTCTGCGGATCGACGACGTGGGCTTCCGTCTCGCACGCTCCCTTCCGCGCTGACGCGCGGTGCGGTGTGGTGCGGCCGAGGCATGGCCGCTGTCCGCCGGGAGATCTTCAAAGTATTACAAGACGCTTGGCACACTTTTCTTGCGCACGGTGGAGTGGCGGAGAACCGGCCCGCCCGGCACGGGTGTTAGCGTCCGAGCACATGGACGACAACGTGTACACGGGCAGCGCCGGGCCGGACGCGGCGCTGGACCGGGGCTGGCTGCTGGGCCACTTCAAGGACGCGGGCGACATCCGGCACAGCGAGGCGCTGGAGATCAAGTGGGGCGTCCACCCGCGCGGCGAGCGGCGGCGGCAGTGGGTGCGCGGCGAGGAGCGCACCACCTTCCAGATCCTGGTCGAGGGCCGTTTCCGCGTCGAGTTCCCCGGCCGCAGCGTCGTCCTGGCCGAGCGGGGCGACTACGTGGTGTGGGGCCGGGGTGTGGACCACTCCTGGGTCGCCGAGGAGGACTCCACGCTGCTGACGGTCCGCTGGCCCTCCGTCCCCGGCTACGCGCTGCCGCCGCAGGAGTGAGACCGGGCCGGTGTCGTGGCCGTGTCGCGGGGGCTGCGAGCGGCGCTCGCGGCGCCGCCCCCTGCTCCACCGCCCCCTGCTCCGCCGCTCCCCCGTGTCACCGGGCGCCCGGCTCGCCCCGGCCGGTCCGCCGCCGGCCCTGCACGCCCCGCGGCCGGTTCCCGTCCGCAGAGGGAGACGGCCCCGGCGCCGTCCGGGGGAAGGCCCGCCGGTACTCGCCCGGCGACACCCCGACCTGTCGGAGGAAGTGGTGGCGGAGGTTGTTCGCCGTGCCCAGGCCGCTCAGCTCCCCGATCCTCTCGATCGGCAGGTCCGTCGATTCCAGCAGGCTCTGGGCCCGTGCCAGGCGCTGGTTGAGGAGCCACTGCAACGGGGTCGTCCCGGTGGCCGCACGGAGCCGCCGGTGGAGGGTCCGCGTGCTCATCGCGGCGCGCCGGGCCAGGTCCTCGACCGTGAGGGGCCGGTCCAGATGCGCACGGGCCCAGTCGAGTACGGGCCCCAGGCCCCCGTCGTCGGTGTCGGGGACGGACAGGTCGATGAACTGCGCCTGGCCGCCGGGCCGGTGGGCGGGCACCACCATCCGGCGGGCCAGTTGGTTGGCGATGTGCGCGCCCAGGTCGCGGCGTACCAGGTGGAGGCAGAGGTCGAGCCCGGCGGTCAGCCCGGCGCTGGTGAGCACATCACCGTCGTCCACGTACAGCACCGAGTCGTCGACCCGCACCTTCGGGTAGCGGGCGGCCAGTTGGGCGGTGTGCATCCAGTGGGCGGTGGCCCGCCGCCCGTCGAGCAGTCCGGCCTCGGCGAGCGCGAAGGCCCCGGTGCACAGGGAGACCATGCGGGCGCCCGCGTCGTAGGCGCGGCGCAGAGCGGTGATCAGCGCCGGCGGCAGCGGTCTGCCCTCGTCGACGCAGGGGTCGGGGACCGAGGGCACGATGACCGTGTCGGCGCCGACGAGGTCGTCGAGCCCGTGGCGGGTTCGCAGCGACAGTCCGGTGCCGGCCGGCGAGCCGTCCGGCGGGGCCTCCCCCGCGCCGCACAGCCGCAGTTCGTACCAGGGGTCGGCCAGATCGGGCTGCGGCTTCCCGAACACGGTGCAGGGGATGCTCAGTTCGTACAGGTCCCATGAGGGGACCTTGATGTCCTCGGCCACGACCACGGCGACGGAACCAGGATTCACGCCCCGAAGCGTATGGCAGGAATTTGGCGGTCGCCGTCACCGGCGTCACTGTTCCCGGCCGATGCCCGCTGCGATCTTTGGTCCATACGTGACCGACCGCCGCAGGCGGACGTACAGGGAGTAGCGACATGCATTCCGATCACCCGGCGGTGACCGTCCTCGGGCTGGGCTCGATGGGTTCGGCGCTGGCCGCCGTCCTGTTGGAGCGCGGCCATGAGACCACCGTGTGGAACCGCTCGCCGCACAGGGCCGTGCCGTTGACGGACCGGGGCGCCCGCCTGGCCGCGACACCCGGGGAGGCGGTCGCGGCGAGCCCGCTGACCATCGCCTGCGTACTGGACTACGAGGCGCTGCACGCCGTCCTCGGTCCCGTGGCCGGCTCCCTCGCGGGCAGGGCTCTGGTCAACCTCACCTCCGGTTCCCCCGAACAGGCCCGGGAGACCGCCGCGTGGGCCCGGTCGCACTCCGCCGATTACCTGGACGGCGCGATCATGACCACTCCGCCAGGGGTGGGCAGCCCCGAGAGGATGTTCCTCTACAGCGGTCCCCGCGATGTCCTCGAAGCCCACCGTCCGACCCTGGCGGCCTTGGGCGACCCTCTGCACCTGGGCGCCGACCCGGGCCTGGCTTCCCTCTACGACACCGCCCTGCTCGGCCTGATGTGGTCCACCATGACCGGGTGGCTGCACGGCACCGCCCTGGTCGGCGCGGAGGGGACGCCGGCCGCGGCCTTCACCCCCGTCGCGGTCCGCTGGCTGACCGCCGTGGCCGGTTTCATGACCACCTACGCACCCCAGGTGGACGCCGGCCGCTACCCGGGCGACGACGCCACCGTGAACGTGCAGATCGCGGCCATCGGCCACCTCGTCCACGCCGCGGCCGCCCGCGGCGTGGACAACGCCCTGCCCGAACTGCTGAAGTCCGCCATGGAACGGGCCAGGGACGCGGGCCACGGCTCCGACAGCTACGCGAGTCTGATCGAGGTCCTGAGGCACCCGGCGGAGGAGAGGTGACCGCGACACCGAAGGCCGCCCCCCGTCACATGCCGGCCCCGGCGGCCTCCTCCACCGCGCCGTGGACGGACCTTCTGAGCACCGCCGCCGACGACTGCCTGACCGCCCTCCTCGAAGGAGCCGACCGGGACTGGGCACGCCCCGCCCTCGGCCCCGACTGGACCTGCCGCCAGACCCTCGACCATCTCGCCCTCGGCCTGACCGGCTATGCCGGTCTGCTCATCGCCCGTCCCCAGGACCGCTACATCACCCTCTTCGCCTCACTCGATCCCCGGGCCCCCGTACCCGCCTGCCTGGAGGGCCTGCGCATCGCCGCGTCCCTCCTCGCCTCCACCGTCCGCGACACCCCCGCCGACGTACGCGCCTGGCATCCCTGGGGACACTCCGACGCCGCAGGCTTCGCAGCCATGGGAGTCACCGAACTGGTCGTCCACACCTACGACGTCACCCGCGCCCTCGGTCTGCCCTGGGCCCCGTCCGAGGCGCTCGGCACCGCCGTCCTCGCCCGCCTCTTCCCCGGCGCCCCCTCCGGGCACGGCCCCTTCGACACCCTGCTGTGGTGCACCGGCCGCATCCCGCTCCCCGGCATGCCCCGGCGCACGGACTGGCAGTGGGACGGGACGGTGCGCTGACCTCCCTGGAGTGCCCGTCGGCCGCTTCCGGCCCGCACCCCGTGCGGTGGGGCCGGCGGGCGGTCAGCGGGCGGTTATGACCAGCGCCGCGCTGTCGTCCTCGCTGGGGGCGGCGTCGTCCGAGAACCGGTCGACGGAGGCGACCACCTCGTCGAGGAGTTCCCGGGCGCCCGCGCCGCCGCCGCGGCCGGCGCGGGCGAGGGCGGCGGCGAGGCCGTCCTCGCCCAGGAACCGGCCGTCGGCCGACCGGGCCTCGGTGAAGCCGTCGGTGACCAGGAACAGGGTCTCCTCCGGCCGCAGGGCCAGCCGCACCGTGCGAACGGCCGGATCGGGGGCGACGCCGAGCAGCATGCCCCCGGCCGTGACCTCCTCCACCCGCCGGCCGCGCCGTACCAGGGGCGGGACGTGGCCGGCCCGGACGAGTTCCACCTCCAGCCCGTCCCCTCCGGGGGTCATCCGCCCGTAGACGAGGGTGACGAAGGCGCTGCCGTGCCGGACGCCCTCCAGCAGGGCGGTGTTGACCTCCGCGACCACCCTGGCGGGGTCGTCGACGAGCCGGGCGACGGCGCGGGCGGTGTGGCGGACCAGTCCGGTGACGGTGGCGGCCGGCGCACCCCGCCCGCACACGTCGCCGATCATGAACGCCCAGCGGCCGCCGCCCAGCGGGAAGACGTCGTAGAAGTCGCCGCCGACCTCCAGCCCCTCGCCGGCGGGCCGGTAGTAGGTGGCGACCTCGGCGCCGGGGACGGCGGGCGGCTCGGGCGGCAGCAGGCCGGCCTGGAGGTCGCGGGCCATCCGCACGCGCTCGGTGTACTGGCGCGCGTTGTGGGCGATGACGGCGGTGCGGCGGGCGAGTTCCTCGGCGAGGGCGACGGCGCGCCCCTGGAGGGGGTGGTCCTCGGTGAACAGCAGGGTCAGTACGGCGAAGGGGCCCTCGCGCCAGCTCAGCGGGACGCACACGTAGCCGGTGACGCCCAGTTCCCGCCAGGGGCCCGGGGACGGCGGCACGCGGCGGGCGACCTCCGTCGCCCCGGTGGCCAGCACCCGGGCGGCGGTCTCGCCGTCCGGGCGGAGCACGGTCCGCGAGGCCGCCTTTGGCCACCGTTCGCCGCGGCCCTCGGCGACGGCCGCGGCGACCCTCGTCAGCCGCCCGCCGTCGAGCACGTCCACCGCGCTCATCGGCGCCAGCGCCGGGACGCTCAGTTCGGCCAGCCGGTGCAGGCTGTCGCGGAGGTCGAGGTCGCGGCCGATGCGGGTGCTGGCCTCCAGGACGAAGGCGAGGTCCTGCCGGGCGGCCCGCTCCTTGGCCTCGGCACGCTCGCGGGCCTGCTTGGTCTCGTGGCGCTCCACCGCCAGGGCGGCGGTGCGGGCGAAGGCGGCGGCCAGGGCCAGATCCGTCTCGCGGGGCACGAGCGGGACCCGGTGGTACATCGCGAAGGTGCCCAGCAGCCGTCCGTCCGTCCCCGTGATCGGGGTGGACCAGCAGGCGGCCAGCCCCGCCCGCAGGGCCGGCTCGCGGAAGTCCTCCCAGTACGGGTGGGTGGCGATGTCGGCGACGACGACCGTCTCGCGGCGGTGGGCCGCGGTGCCGCACGAGCCGACGCCCTCCCCCGTGGCGATGCCGTCGATGGCCCGGTTGTAGAAGTCCGGCAGGCTCGGCGCGGCGCCGTGGCGCAGGTGGCGGCCGTCGGGGTCGGCGAGGAGCACCGAGACCAGGACCCCGGGGCTGAGCTCCTCGATGGCGGTGGTCATGGCGCGCAGGACGTCCTCCACGGGCGCGTCCAGGGCGATCTGCTCCAGCAGGGCCCGCTGCTCGGCGGCGAACTGCCGGGCGTGCCGGATCGCCGTGGTGTCCACGCCCAGGACGGTGACGCCGACCGCCCGCCCGCCCGGCTCCCGGCGCGGTTCGTAGGTGAAGTCGTAGTACGCCTCGTTCATCGCCTCCGGCGGGCCCAGCAGGACCCTGGCGCCCTGGGCGGTGTAGGGGCGGCCGGTGCGGTGGACGGCGTCCAGCAGGCCGATGATCCCCTGCCCGACGAGTTCGGGGGCCAGTTCGGCCAGGGGGAGGCCGGTGGTCTCCTTCCTGCCCAGGGCCCGGAAGAAGGCGGGGTTGGCCGTCTCCACGACATGGCGCCGGCCCGACAGCTCGGCGAAGACGGCGTCGGAGGCGCGGAACAGGCCACGCGTCTCGTCGTCACCGGGCGGACCGGGGTGCGGGCCGGGGTGCGGGCCGGGGTGCGGACCGTCCACCGGCTCCGCGGCGGCCCCGCTCATCGCGGTGGTCCTCCGCGTCGCCTGCCCCTTCATCGGCGTTCCCCACTTCGCTGCGAACCCGGGCCCGCCCGTACAGGCCGGCCCCCGCGGCCCGTTCCGGCCCTGGCCGGCGGCCGGATCCGGCCCGGACCGCGGCCGCACCGAACGGGCGGCACTTCGATCCTCCGGTACGGGCTGCGGTAAGTCCAGCACGTGCCGGAAGCCCTCGCCCCCGCCGTGCCGCACGCCCGTGCCCGTTCGGGCGGGCCGGCGGGTTCCGGTCCGCCCGGCCGCGGGCGCGCGGCACGGCGGGGCGGGGCTAGGCGGCCTTGCCCCTGTCGTCGCGGTCCTCGTCGACGATCTCGGCGTCCACCACGTCGTCGTCCGCGCCGCCGGCCTTGGCGCCCTCGGTCCTGGCACCTTCGGCTCCGGCACCGGCTCCGGCTCCGGCGCCGCCCGCTGCCTGCTGTCCCTGGGCGTCGGCGTACAGGGCCTGGCCCAGCTTCTGGCTGGTGGCCGCGACCTTCTCGGAGGCCTCGCGGACGGCCGCTGTGCTGTCGCCCCCGGCGGACTCGCCCTTGAGCTTCTCCTTCAGCTCCGCCACCGACGCCTCGACCTCGGACCTGACGTCCCCGGGCACCTTGTCCTCGTTGTCCTTGAGGAACTTCTCGGTGGTGTACACCAGCTGCTCGGCCTGGTTGCGGGTCTCGGCCGCCTCCCGGCGCCGGTGGTCCTCCTCCGCGTACTGCTCGGCCTCCCGCATCATCCGCTCGATGTCGTCCTTGGGCAGCGCCGAACCGCCGGTCACGGTCATCCGCTGCTCCTTGCCCGTGCCCAGGTCCTTGGCGGACACGTGCATGATGCCGTTGGCGTCGATGTCGAAGGTGACCTCGATCTGCGGCACCCCGCGCGGCGCCGGCGGCAGCCCGGTCAGCTCGAACATGCCCAGCTTCTTGTTGTACGCCGCGATCTCCCGCTCGCCCTGGTACACCTGGATCTGCACGCTGGGCTGGTTGTCCTCGGCGGTGGTGAAGATCTCCGAGCGCTTGGTCGGGATCGTGGTGTTGCGCTCGATCAGCTTGGTCATGATGCCGCCCTTGGTCTCGATCCCCAGGGACAGCGGGGTGACGTCCAGCAGCAGGACGTCCTTGACCTCGCCCTTGAGCACACCGGCCTGCAGCGAGGCGCCGATGGCCACCACCTCGTCCGGGTTGACGCCCTTGTTCGCCTCCTTGCCGGTGAGGTCGCGGACCAGGTCCGTCACCGCGGGCATCCGCGTGGACCCGCCGACCAGGACGACGTGGTCGATGTCGGAGACCGAGATCCCCGCGTCCTTCACGGCCTGGTGGAAGGGCCCCTTGCAGCGCTCCAGCAGGCCGGCGGTGAGCTGCTGCAGCTGGACCCGGGTGAGCTTCTCGTCCAGGTGCAGCGGACCCGCGTCCGACGCGGTGATGTAGGGCAGGCTGATGGTCGTCTCCGTGGCGGAGGACAGCTCGATCTTCGCCTTCTCCGCCGCCTCGCGCAGCCGCTGGACGGCCATCTTGTCCTTGGCCAGGTCCACGCCGTACGCGTTCTTGAACTGCTTGACCAGGTGGTCGACGATCCGCTGGTCCCAGTCGTCGCCTCCCAGGTGCGTGTCGCCGTTGGTGGCCTTCACCTCCACGACGCCCTCGCCGATCTCCAGCAGCGAGACGTCGAAGGTGCCGCCGCCGAGGTCGAAGACCAGGACCGTCTGGTCCTCCTTCTCCAGGCCGTAGGCCAGGGCCGCGGCCGTGGGCTCGTTGATGATCCGCAGGACGTTCAGGCCCGCGATCTCGCCGGCCTCCTTCGTCGCCGTGCGCTGGGCGTCGTTGAAGTAGGCGGGGACGGTGATCACCGCGTCGGTGACCTTCTCGCCCAGGTACGCCTCGGCGTCCCGCTTCAGCTTCTGCAGCACCCGCGCGGAGATCTCCTGCGCGGCGTACCGCTTGCCGTCCACGTCCCCCGTCGCGGGGAAGCGCCAGCCCTCCTCGCCCATGTGCCGCTTGACCGAGCGGACGGTGCGCTCCACGTTCGTCACCGCCTGCCGCTTGGCGACCTCGCCCACCAGCACCTCGCCGTTCCTGGCGAACGCCACCACCGAGGGTGTGGTCCTGGCGCCCTCGGCGTTGGCGACGACCGTGGGCTCGCCGGCCTCCAGTACGGACACCACGGAGTTGGTGGTGCCCAGATCGATGCCTACCGCTCGTGCCACTTGTGGTCCCTCCTCTCGCCACCGCCGCCCACCGGCGCGCGGTCCGGGAACCGGGCGTCTTCTGCCTGCACTTCCTGCATAAAACTTGAGTCGCTTCATGTCAAGCACAGCCCGGTGCGGCCGGTGTGGCCGGGGCGGCCACCGCAGGAGCCGTAACGACCTTTGGCCGTCGTCCGCGCCGTCGTCCGCGAACGACGGCCCCGGAGGCGCGCAGGCCGCTCGAGGGGTTCGGCTCCCCTCCCAGGTCCGCTCCCGGGTCCGCTTCCTCCGTGGCGCAGGCGCCGTCTGCGGTCATGGGCGGCTCTCCCGGTGCTGTGCTGTACGCGCGGTCTCCACTCGCGGCCGAACCCGCCCAGAGCCACCGAAGGGCCGCACCCCGCCGCCCGGGGTGCGCGTACGGTCACCCGGCGTACGCGGATTGCCCTCGGAGCGCGGGCGGTCAGCGCGGCGGCTCGAAGGGGGCCTCGCCCTCCTGGCCGTAGTAGGCGTGCAGCAGCGAGATCCGGGCGACCCGCAGCCCTTGCGCCACCGCCTCCCGCGCCGCATCCCGCCCGGTGAAGTCCCGCCGCTCCCGCTCGTGTTCGACGAACGGCTCGATGACGGGCTGGGCGTACAGCAGCGGCAGGTCGCCGCCGTCCCGGACCAGTGTGACGACGAGATGGTCGCCGGTGCGGGCGTCGCGGTACCCGTACCGTTCGGAGGAAGGGGCGAAGTTCATCGGGAGCGGCTCCGGCGAGCCGGTCCACCGGTCCTCGCCGAGCGCCTCCGTCCACTTCTCACCGACCTCCTTCGGGTCGCCGTCGAGGACGACGTACCGCTCCAGCCGCCACTGGCAGCTCAGCGGGCCGGGCGGCTCGCCCTCGAAGGCGGGGTGGCGCAGGCAGTGGTCCTTCGCGGCGGTGCCGAGCTGCCGCGACACGCCCGGCAGGCCGTCGACGATCTCCTCCAGGCGGCGTTCGCCCTCCGGCCCGGCCTCGCGGCTGGCCGCGTCGACCTCGCCGGTCCGCGACAGGACGTCCATCGGCTCGGCCAGCCACACGTAGCCGTACCACCCCGCCGCCGCCGGGGCCGCCAGTGCGGCCGCCGCCACTGCCGCGCCGACGATCCCGCGCCGCACCCGCGATCCGGTCTTCCCCGTCACCTTCGAATCCCCCGCATCCCTCGTCACCGGGCGGCCGCGCCCCGCCCACGGCACCACGCTATGCCCCCGCCCGCGCGGCGCCCGGCCGCGCGGGGGCGCCGTGCGGGCGGGGGCAGGCGGGTCAGGCGGGCAGGGAGGCGAGCCAGTCGGTCAGCAGGCGGTTGACCTCGGCTGGGCGCTCCTGCTGGATCCAGTGGCCGCAGCCGTCGAGGATGTGGGAGGAGACCAGGCCGGGCAGCGTGACCGGGTACGCCTCGATCGCGTCGGCCAGCCAGACCGTGGAGGCGTCCAGGCCGCCGCCGACGAACAGCGAGGGCTGGGTGAGGGGGGCGCCGTCGAAGGTTGCGAGGTCTTCCCAGTCGCGGTCCATGTTGCGGTAGCGGTTGAGTGCTCCGGTGAAGCCGGTGCGCTCGAACTCCCCGGCGTAGAAGTCGAGTTCCTCCTCACCCAGCCAGGCGGGCAGCCGACCGGCGGGGAACCGCTCCCGCATCGTCGCGCCCCTGCCGACGAAGTGCGGGTCGGGGGCGCCGGGGACGGGCATGGTGTCGGCGGACAGGGCCGCGTAGAGGCCCGCGAGCCAGCCGCGCACATCGGGCTCGATCTCGGCCTCGGCGCGGCCGGGCCGCTGGAAGTAGGAGACGTAGAGCTCCTCCTCCCCTCCCATCCGCGCGAAGACGTCGCCGGGGCGCGGCCCGCCGCGCGGGGTGTAGGGGACGCTCAGCAGCCCCACGGCGCGGAAGACCTCCGGTCTGAGCAGCGCGGAGTTCGCGGCGATGGGCGAACCCCAGTCGTGGCCGACGACCACCGCCGTCTCCTCGCCCAGGGCGCGCACCACCGCGACGTTGTCCTCCACCAGGTGGAGCATCCGGTAGGCGTCCGTCGCAACCGGTTTGGAGGAGCGGCCGTAGCCGCGCACGTCGATCGCGACCGCGCGGTATCCCGCCGCCGCGATGGCCGGCAACTGGTGGCGCCAGGAGTACCAGGACTCCGGGAAGCCGTGGACGAGCAGCACCAGCGGCCCGCTTCCCTGCTCCACCAGGTGGATCCGGCCCCCCTGCGAGGGCACCGACCGGTGGGTGGTCTCCGCGGCGTGTCGCCCGTCGTGCTGCGGCATGGGGCCTCCTCAGGGGCCGTGGGACGCCGCCGCGGTGCGGGCCGGTCTTCTCCGGCCCACCGGCGGCTCGGCTCCGATCATGTGGGAGATCCGGCCCGGAGGGCGAACCCGTTTGCCGGTCCGGCAAGCACGGGTCCGGCGACATTCGGCGGAGCGGCGTCTCCCCGCGCGGCGGAGCGCGTTGCCCGTGCGTCATGTGGCGGGTTCCGGGGCGGAGGACCGGCGAGTGGTGTCCCGCCGGGCGATGGCCTCGGCCACCTGCTCTACGGCGGTGCGCAGGATGTCGCCGTAGGCGCCCTGGGGGAGGTCGGGAGTGTATCTGCGGGCCGCGTCGATGTGTTCGGCGGCTGCGTCGAACGACCCGAGCCGGCGGTAGTCGTCGGCGAGGTTGAGGTGCAGGGAAGGGTAGAAGGCGGCGGCGCTCAGACCGGCGTGGTGCTCCTGAAGGCGCCGCTCGGTCACGGCGTCGGCGGCGTCCAGGGCCCGGACGTCCCAGGCCAGGGCCTGGGCGGGGTCCTCGTGGAGGTCCGCCAGGTGGTGCGCGAGGGTGCAGCGGTGCAGCGGGTCGCCGGTGACGCCGATCGCGGACCACAGGTCCAGGAGTTTGCGGCGGGCGGCCTCCGCCTCGCCGGTCTGTCCCTCGGCGACGGCGGCGCCGATGGCCTCCATCGTCGGGTCGGGGGCGGCGGGTGTGGTGGAGGTAGTGGAGGTGGTGGTCACTGGGGTGCTCCTTGTCGTTCTGGGTCAGGCACGGTGGTCGGGGTTGACGGGCATGGCCCAGGTGGTGAGGCCGCCGCGGTCGGCGGAGCGGACCGTGACGGGCAGGTCGGCCCCGCGCAGGTCGAGCATCACGTCGGGGCCGATGGCGGTGCCGACGGCCGGGTAGAGGGTGGTCAGCTCGAAGGAGATCCGCACCTCCCGTCCCGTCACGGTGGCCGGAAGCAGGGTGCCGGGGTGTTCGCCGGCCGCCGGGAGGGTCAGGCCGTGCCGGGTGGCGTGCAACTCGACCCGCTCGCCCGGGTGTTCCTCCAGGGCCCGCAGCAGCGCGTCCTTCGCCGCCGTCGCGCGGGTGGTGGCCTCCGGCAGGGACGCGAGCATCAGGTGATGGTCGGGGAACTCCTCCGTCAGCAGCCGGCAGTGACGGTCCTCCCGTCCCGCCATGCGCAGCCGGACGCCGTGCGGCGCCGCCTCGATGCGTACCAGCGCGCTGCGGCGCATCTCGCCGGTCACGGCCCGCAGTTCGTCGCCGTCGATTGTGGCGGCCCAGGCCGTGGCCGCCGGTTCGGCGGGGACGAGCGTCCGGGTCGAGAGCCGGTACCGGTCGGTCGCGGTCAGCGTGACCGCCTCGGCGGTCGCCTCGACGCGCAGTCCGCCGAGCACCGGCATCCCCGGATCGCACGCGGTCGCGGTCAGGACCCGCTCGACCGCGTCGGCCAGTACGGGCCCCTTCAGCGCGGCGACCGGCCGGCTCGGCGCGCCGTGGAGCGAGGACTTGAGCGCGGCGGCGTCCCTCCGTACCGCCGCCGCGTCCCCTATGACCTTCGCGACGTGCTCGTCGATCAGCCTGGACGCCTCGCCGGGCCCGGCGTCGAGCACCGCCCCGGCGGTGGCCAGCGGCATGGCGATCTGGCGGAGCCGGCGGAGGGTGGTGGCCCGTGGCACCTGGTCGGCGCCGTAGTAGCGGTAGCCCGAGGCCGGATCGGTCTCGGCGGGCGGCAGCAGCCCGGAGTCGGCGTAGAACCGCAGCGCGCTGGGGGTCAGACCGGTGCGCTGGGCGAAGACCCCGATGGGCATCAGCTCGGAATTCGGCACCCCGTCATCGTCGGGCTTCAAGCGGGTCGAAAGTCAACAGCGGCCGGTGCGGCGGCGATGACCGACGAGGACCGGCGCTTCGCGAGGGGACGTCCGCCCGCGCTGGACGGTCGGGACGGACGGTCGGGGCGGCTGGGGTCGGAGGAAGGAGGGAGATCCACTCTCCGCCACCTTCAACCTATAGCGCACCGGGGGCCTTGCGGCAAGGCCCGGGTCGTGCCGCAGAATCGTCGCCCTGGGCCGGAACCTGCGCAAAAGACGGGTTTCACAGAGTACGTGCGCCTTCGCGTGCTCATGGGACGCACGGAGCGGCCGGCTTGGACCGACACTCTTCACATGGGGGAATCCGTGATCGACGTGATCATCGCCGGCGCCGGACCGACCGGTCTGATGCTGGCCTGCGAGCTGCGGCTGCACGGCGTGCGCGTGGTGGTGCTGGAGAAGGAGACGGAGCCGACCAGGGTCGTCCGCGCGCTCGGCCTGCACGTGCGCAGCATCGAGGTGATGGACCAGCGCGGTCTGCTGGGCCGGTTCCTCGCGCACGGCAGGCAGTACCCGGTCGGCGGCTTCTTCGCCGGCATCCCCAAGCCCTCGCCCGACCGGCTGGACACCGCGCACGCCTATGTCCTGGGCATCCCGCAGCCGGTCACCGACCGCCTGCTGGCCGAGCGCGCCGCCGAGCTGGGCGCCGAGATCCGGCGCGGCTGCGAGGTGACGGGGCTGGAGCAGGACGAGGACGGGGTGACCGTCGCGCTGGCCGACGGTACGCGGCTGCGCTCGCGCTACGCCGTCGGCTGCGACGGCGGCCGCAGTACGGTGCGCAGACTGCTCGGCGTCGGCTTCCCCGGCGAGCCCGCCGGGGTCGAGACGCTGCTGGGCGAGATGGAGGCGACCGAGGACCCGGCGGTGATCGCGTCCGTGGTGGCCGATGTGCGCAGGACCCAGCTGCGGTTCGGCGTCGGGCCCGTCGAGGAGGGGATCTACCGAGTCGTCGTACCGGCCGAGGGGCTGGCCGAGGACCGCACCGTACCGCCGACCCTGGAGGAGGTCAGGCGGCGGCTGCGGGCGGTCGCCGGCACCGACTTCGGAGTGCACTCGCCGCGCTGGCTCTCCCGCTTCGGCGACGCCACCCGGCAGGCCGAGCGCTACCGGGACGGCCGGGTGCTGCTGGCCGGCGACGCCGCCCACGTCCACCCGCCGGTCGGCGGGCAGGGCCTCAACCTCGGCATCCAGGACGCGTTCAACCTCGGCTGGAAACTGGCCGCCGAGGTCGCCGGCCGGGCACCGGACGGGCTGCTGGACAGCTACCACGCCGAACGGCACCCGGTGGCCGCCGACGTGCTGGACAACACCCGCGCGCAGATGGTGCTGATGTCCACCGAGCCCGGCCCGCGGTCGGTGCGCCGGATGGTGTCGGAGCTGATGGACTTCGAGGAGGTCAACCGGCATCTGACCGAGAAGATCACCGCGATCTCGGTCCGCTACGACTTCGGCGGAGGGCACGGGCTGCTCGGCCGGCGGCTGCGGGACATCGGTCTGAAGCGGGGCCGCCTGTACGGGCTGATGCACGGCGGACGCGGACTGCTGCTGGACCAGACCGGCCGGCTGTCGGCGGCGGGCTGGACGGACCGCGTCGACCATGTCGTCGACGTCAGCGAGGAGTTGGAGGCGCCCGCGGTGCTGCTGCGGCCGGACGGCCATGTGGCGTGGGCGGGCGAGGACCAGGCCGGGCTGCTCGACCACCTGCCCAGGTGGTTCGGGCCCGCCACCGCCTCCTGAGCCCGGGAGCGGGGGCGGGGCGTGGGGGCGAGCCCCGGGGCCGCCGCCTCAGCCGTCGGGTGACTCGCCTCCCGCCCCGCCCTCCTCGGGCTTTTCCCTTGCCGCCGCCGGCGTCGGCGGCGCCCCGTTCCGTCCGGCGCTTCGGAGGTACCGGCATCCGAAGAAGGACTCGCCAAGCTGTCGCCCCAGCTCGCAGGCGGGAAGGCCCCGCCCGTTTGGCGTCCCACCACTGCCATCCCCCGGAGTCGTCGTCGGGGTCCAAGCGGCAGAGCCGGTTCCGGAGCGACCAGGGCCGGCTCCCCGCGTGGGTCTCATGCGGGGTTCCGCCTCCCGTCCCGCCGTGTCGATCACGTCACACCGCCGGCGAAGCGGCGGGCCGCCTCCGCGCGGACGCCCCCGCCCGGAGAACGCCCGGTGTACGGCCCCATCACCGGGCGGCCGCGCGGAGGCGGGGGCCCACGAAGGGGCCCGCCCGGGGTCCACCCGGGGCTCACGCGGGGCACGGGTGGGGCTCGTGTGCGGCATAAGGCCTGCTTGCCAACGCTTCCGCCCGCGCACTACTGTCGCCACGCCTTGGTGAACGGGAAATCCGGTGCGATACCGGTGCGGCCCTCGCCACTGTGATCGGGAAGTCCGGCTCCAGCCCTCGCGGGCGGCCACTGGGTCCTTCGGGACCCGGGAAGGCGGAGCCCGGGCGGTGTCACCCGTCAGCCAGGAGACCGGCCAAGGCGCGTCAACCATCCACGAGGTGCTGGAGAGGGTCTGTCCGGTCATGCACATAGCCGAGGGCTTCCTGCCCCCCGCGCACGCGGTCGCCTGGGGCGTCGCGTCCGCGCCGTTCATCGTCCACGGAGTCCGCAGTCTCACCCGTGAGGTCAGGGAGCATCCCGAGAGCACTCTGCTCCTGGGCGCCTCCGGGGCCTTCACGTTCGTCCTGTCGGCCCTGAAACTGCCCTCGGTGACCGGGAGTTGCTCGCACCCCACCGGCACGGGGCTGGGCGCCTTCCTGTTCCGGCCGCCGATGATGGCGGTGCTGGGCACCATCACGCTCCTCTTCCAGGCGCTGCTGCTCGCACACGGCGGCCTGACCACGCTGGGCGCCAACGCCTTCTCGATGGCGATCGTCGGCCCCTGGGCCGGATACGCCCTCTACAGGCTGCTGCGGCGGTACGGCGCACCGCTGATGACGGCCGTCTTCTCAGGCGCCTTCGCCGCCGACCTTTCCACCTACTGCGTCACCAGCGCGCAGCTCGCGCTGGCCTTCCCCGACCCGGTCAGCGGGTTCTGGGGCGCGCTCGGCAAGTTCGGCTCCATCTTCGCCCTCACGCAGATCCCCCTCGCGGTGAGCGAGGGGCTCCTGACGGTGTTCGTGATGCGGCTGCTGGTGCAGTCCAGCCGGGGCGAACTGGTCCGGCTGGGCGTGCTCCCGCCCGGCGGAAGTGCCGGGACCGGGAAGAAGGCCGGCAGCGGGGCGGTGGCGTGATGAAGAGGAACACCGCGGTCAACGCCCTGCTGCTGCTCGCCGTGGCCGCGCTCGCGGTCCTGCCCCTGGCCCTCGGTCTCGGGGACCACAAGGAGGAGCCGTTCACCGGTGCGGACGCCGAGGCGGAGACGGCGATCACCGAGATCGAGCCGGACTACGAGCCGTGGTTCGCGCCGCTGTACGAACCGCCGTCCGGTGAGGTGGAGTCGGCGCTGTTCGCCCTGCAGGCCGCGCTCGGCACGGGCGTTCTCGCCTACTACTTCGGCCTGCGCCGCGGGCGCCGCCAGGGCGAGCGGCGTGCCGCGGAGGCCCGGCCGGAGGAGACCGGACGCGCCGCGGGCGCCGCCGGGGACCTCGAGACCCGGGAGGCCTGAGCCCCGTGCTGCCGATCGACGCGGCGGCGCACAGCAGTCGCTGGCGCCGCCGCCACCCCGTGGACAAGGCCGTGCTCGGGTTCGGCCTCACCGCGCTGGCGCTCTGCCTGCCGCCCTGGCCGGGCGCGGCCCTGGTGGCCCTCACCGCGCTCGCCGTGCTGCTGGGCCCGGCGGGCGTGCCCGGCCGCAGGCTGTGGCGCGCCTACCGGGTGCCCCTGGGCTTCTGCGCGACCGGCGCGGCCACGCTGCTGGTCCAGGTCGCCGGCCCGGAGGGTTTCCTGTCCCTGGCCGACGACGGCCCGGCCCGCGCCGGGGAGGTGCTGCTGCGCACCTCGGCGGCCTCCCTGGGCGTGCTGCTGTTCGCCTTCACCACCCCGATGTCCGACCTGCTCCCCCGGCTGGTGCGGGCCGGCGTACCCGCGCCGGTCGTGGACGTCGCCCTGGTGACGTACCGGATGAGCTTCCTGCTGCTGGATTCGGTGCGCCGCGTCCGCGAGGCACAGGCCGCGCGGCTCGGGCACACCACCCGGGCCGCGGCCTGGCGCTCCCTGGCCTCCCTCGGCGCCACCGCGTTCGTCCGCGCCTTCGGCCGGGCCGCCCGGCTCCAGGACGGGCTCGCCGGACGGGGCTACGACGGCGCCCTGCGGGTGCTGGTGCCCGAGGCCGGCGTCTCCGGGCGCTTCGCCTGCGGCAGCGTCGCGCTCCTCGGCTCCGTGACCGCCCTCACCTTCGTTCTGGAAGGGCCGCTGACATGAGCGAGCCGGCACTCGTCGCCCTGCGGGGCGTGTCCTTCTCCTACGAGGACGGGCCGCTCGTGCTCAGCGGCCTGGACTTCGAGGTGCGCGAGGGGCGCGCACTCGCCCTGCTGGGCCGCAACGGCAGCGGCAAGACCACGCTGATGCGGCTGCTGAGCGGCGGACTGCGGCCGGACACCGGCGAGTTGACCCTGCGGGGGCGGCCCGTCGCCTACGACCGCAAGGGGCTGACCCGGTTGCGGACGACCGTCCAGCTCGTCGTGCAGGACCCGGACGACCAGCTCTTCGCCGCCTCCGTGGCCCAGGACGTCTCCTTCGGGCCGCTGAACCTCGGCCTGCCGGAGGCCGAGGTGCGGGCGCGGGTCGACGAGGCCCTGACCGCCCTGGACATCGGCCACCTGGCCGACCGTCCCACCCATCTGCTCTCCTACGGCCAGCGCAAGCGGACCGCGATCGCGGGGGCGGTCGCGATGCGGCCGGAGGTGCTGGTCCTCGACGAGCCGACCGCGGGGCTCGACCCGGACGGCCGGGAGCGGCTGCTCGCCACCCTGGACGGACTGCGCGAGGGCGGCACGACGGTGGTGATGGCCACGCACGACGTCGACCTCGCCCTGCTCTGGGCCGACGACGCGGCGCTGCTCACCCCGGAGGGGGTGCGCTGCGGTCCGGCGGCCGCGATGCTGGCCCGCACCGGCCTCCTGCGGCAGGCGGGGCTGCGGCTGCCCTGGGGCGTCGCGGTGGCGCGGCTGCTGCGGTCGCAGGGCCTGCTGACCGGCGCCGCCGCCGGCCCCCGCACCCCGGAGGAGCTGGCCGCGCTCCCGCTCCCGCTCCCGGGTGCGGGTGCGGGTACGGAGCCGGAAGGGCCGCGGTAGGCAACGGAGCCGGAGGGGCGGGAACCGTACGCGGGCGCGGGGCGGCCTGTTCGGGCGCGCCGGCAGGGCGGCCCGGACGCGCCTTCCGTCACCGGCCGCCCCGTGAGCCGTAGGGCTGGAGGAGCTGGTCGACGGGTGCGTAGTCGTCGGTGAGCACCCGGGCGTCACCGATCCAGGAGGCCAGGTCGTCGCCGGCGGCGATCTTCCAGCCGGTTTGCCGGGCGTCCAGCGCTTCCTGGGCCTCGCTCGGATCGACCGGCCGGCCGGAGGCGAGCACCACCAGATTGCCGCCCTCGGGCGCGGCGGCCGGGTCGAGGCCGATGTCGGCGGGTTCGCCGACGAGGGCGACGTGCTCGAAGACCTCGGCGAGGGTGGCCGCCTCGGCGCGTGCGAAGGCCAGGTCGCCGTGGTCGATGAGGTTGGCGACGTACAGTCCGTCCTCGTCGAGCACGCGCCGCACCTCGGTCATCGCCTCCGCCGTGGTGAGGTGCCACGGCACGCTGACGCCCCCGAAGGCGTCGCCGACGACGAGGTCGCGACTGCCGGTCTCCAGCCGCCGCAGGCCGAGCCTGCCGTCCTCGACGCGTACGTCGACACCGGCTGCGGAACCCAGACCGAGCCGGTCGCGGTCGATGCGCACCACCCCGCTGTCGATCTCCGACACGACGCTGTGCGTCCCGGGCCGCGTGGCCGCGAGGTAGCGGGGGAAGGTGAGCCCGCCGCCGCCCAGGTGGTGGGCGGTGAGCGGCTCGCCTTCGGGGAAGGCCGCGTCGACCACCGACGCGATGGCGCGCACGTACGTGAACTCCAGGAAGGTCGGGTCCTCGACGTCGACGTAGGAGTGCCGCACTCCGTCCAGGACGAGTGTGCGGCCGCCGTCCCGGTCGGGGTCGGCGACCACCCGTGCGCAGTGGTACCTGGTCTCCGCGTCGCAGCCGCCGGGCACGACCGTGGTGGCCAGACCGCCGGCGACGACCGCGAGCGCCAGGGCGGGGGCTCCGCTCCACCCGCGCGTTCGCCACTCGACGAGCGCCGAGCCGGCCACCAGCAGTGTTCCCAGGCCGATCAGGATGCCGCTGACCGGCAACCGCGACACGAGGACGAAGCCGGTCAGGACGGTGCCGGCGATGGCGCCGGCGGTGCCGACGCCGGACAGCCGGCCGACGACCGTTCCGGTCTCGGCCAGGCTGGTGAGACGCAGCTTGGTCACGATCGGCGTCACCGCGGAGAG
Source organism: Streptomyces nanhaiensis (assembly GCF_046614825.1). Taxonomy (NCBI): domain Bacteria; kingdom Bacillati; phylum Actinomycetota; class Actinomycetes; order Kitasatosporales; family Streptomycetaceae; genus Streptomyces; species Streptomyces nanhaiensis. The sequence goes on along the minus strand of NZ_JBKJFM010000057.1, from coordinate 9,469 downwards.
CAGCGCGCCCGGCACCAGGATGGTCAGCGACGCGATCGACAGGAGCACCGCCGGAGCCCACTCGGCGGTGGCGCGCAGCACGGCGGGGGTGAGCGCCACGACAGCTCCCGACACCCCGAGCGAGGGGCCCAGGAGCCGGCGCGGATCGATCCGGTCGGCCATGCGCCCGCCCAGCCAGGAGCCGAGGGCGATCGCGGTCAGGGCGATGCCGATCACCATGGTGCTGGTCTCGAGGGTGAGGCCGAGGTAGGGGGCCAGCAGCCGCAGGGCGACGATCTCGACCACCAGGACCGCGGCCGAGGATCCGAACACGAGCACGGCGGCGGCCCGGGGACCCAGGCCGCGGCCGGGGGGCGCTCCCTGGACGACGGGCGAGGGGGACGATTCGGTCACGCACCCCATCCTCGCACGCGGCGCACCGGCCGGGACGGTTGTGGCGAAAGCCCTCGTTCCCCGGCTCCCCGCTCACCGCGGACGCGCCCCCGGACCGGGCCGGCACGGCGGGCGGCCGCTGTTCGGAGTCCGGGTGCATCTGCACCCACCGGCCGCCGATGAACTCCATCTCCACGCCGTGGTAAGGCCGGGGCGGGGGAACCGGCCGCTTGCCGCGGTGCGACGCCGCCTGCGGCTTGGGGCGACGGGCGGGCTGCACCTTCGCGGCACCCGGCTTCGTTTTCGCGTCGCGCCTCCGCAACGCCTCGATCCTCCTGAGGAGTTCGGCGCGGCTGATGTCCTTCGGTGCCCGGACGGGACCGGACGGAGCCGCCGAACGGGACGGCGAGCTGTCCGGCAGCGTCGAGCACGCGCCGGCCGGCGGGACTCCCCACGTCGAAGCGGGTCCGGGAGCGCGCCGCGGAGTGCGCCTCCTCGGCGCCGGCGAAGCCGATGCCCTCGTCGAGGGTGCGGTGGACGGTCCGGAGCGCCGCGGTGTGGGCGGGCGGGCCGTGGCGACGGCGTCAGAGGCGAGAGGAACCCCGGCCGCCGCGCGGCCGGGGTTCCTGGAGGCGGTGGTGCCGGTCAGCGGGTGGGGTCACCCGCGCCGTGGACGGCTCGCCCGCACGCCTGCGGGCCGCACCGCATCACGGTCGCCGGGAAACGGGAACCCTGAACCCGGAACCCGGAACTGGGAAGGTCAGCGCCGCAGGGTGAGGACGCCCGGACGCCACGGCAGCCGGTTGTAGTCGCCGCCCGCGCCCGGGTCCTTGCCCTGGTACAGGAACTGCAGGTTGCAGGGGTCGATGGTCATGGTCTGGTCGGGGTTGTCGCGGACCAGGTCACCGTGGCTGATGTCGTTGGTCCAGGTGGCGCCGCTGTTGGCCTTGCCCGCGAAGGGGTTGCTCTCACTGGCGGCCTGCGGGGTCCACGAGCCGCTCAGGCTGGAGGCCGTGAAGGAGCGGAAGTAGCGCCCGTTCGCGCCCATGGCCTCGACGATCATGAGGTACTGGTTCTGGCCCTTGACCTTGTAGACCTGTACGCCCTCGAACAGGTTGGCCTTCGTGTCGCTCATGATCGTCGTGTACGACGAGCCGAAGTTGCCCGGGAAGTTCCCGATCGGCATGCTCGCCCGGTAGATCTTGCCGTTGTCACCGGCGAAGAACAGGTAGATGTTCCGGTCGTCGGCGATCAGGGTCTGGTCGATCGGCCCGGTGTCGGAGCCGGAGATGCTCCCGGTGAACAGCGGCTGCGGGGAGGACCAGCCGTTGGGGTTGGTGGGGTCGCTCGACGTGCGGTAGATGAAGGGCCACTGACCCCACTGGTACGCAAGCACCCAGATGTTCCTGGGCGCGAAGTAGAACAGCGTGGGCGCCACCGCGGCCTGGTTCATCCCGGTCTGGCCGGCCGACGCCATGTCCGACCAGTTCGTGAAGGGGCTGAACATCATCGATCCGTACGACGATCCCGAGTAGTTCGTCGCGTAGACCAGGTTCCTGCCGTTGTGCTTCACGGCGGTGAAGTCCTTCACCGCGGCCCACCCGTGCGCCGGCTGCGCCAGCGCGCCCGTCGACGTCCACCGGTACGTCGAGGGGAGGGAGCACGCGCCGTCCGTCGGCGGCGTACCGGACAGGCCCGTCCACTTCTGGTTGCTGCCGCCGTTGCACGTCCAGATCTGCACCGCCGTGCCGTTGGCCGTCCCCGCGCCCGCGGCCTCCAGGCACAGCCCGGACTGCACGCCGACGATCGTGCCGTCGGAGTTCACCCGCCACTGCTGGTTCGCACCGCCGGAGCAGGTCCAGATCTGCACCCGGGTACCGGCCGTGGTGGCGTGGTCCGGAACGTCCAGGCACTTGTCGCCGTAAACGGTCAGCCGGTTGTCGTCCGTCAGCGTCCACTGCTGGTTGGTCCCGCCCCAGCAGTCGTAGATCTGCAGTTGCGTGCCGTCGGCCTGGCCGGCGCCCGACACGTCGAGGCACCGGTTCGAGCCGACACCGCGTAAGGCGCCGCTGGTGGCCGCCTGTGCCGAGGGGGCGACGAGCATCGCCGCCAGCGCGGCCAGGGCCGCGACCGCGGCGGCCAGCGCCGCGGACGGATGCCTGCGGATGGAACTTCCTCTGCGCATGGGGACTTTCCCAACCTTGAGTGGGCGGTTCCGGTCGGCCTCGTCAGAGGCCGGCCGGACTGTCGGTGTGGTGAGGCGTGGTGAGGGGTGCGGCGGTCCGCGAGCACCGCGGCGGACCGCTCCTGGCTTCCCGGTCCTCCGCGGCCTTCCGGAGGACCGGTGGCGCCCGGCGCCTTCGGACCGCACGGGCACCCGGGGCGGACGCCCGGACGGCGCCCGGCGGGCCCGTCGCGGCCCCGGGCGTCGTCGGGACCGCCGCGGCCGGCGGATCCGGGACCGGGGCCGGCACGGGCATCCGGCCGCCGGGGCAGGCGTCGACGAACGCCAGGTAGTGCCAGGCGCCGTCCACTGCGCAGGACGGGTGCACCCGGCGAGCAGTGCACGGTCGGGGCCGAGGCGTGGTGGGTGTCTGCGACGCGGCTGACATCGATGTCCGCGAGGTCCTGCCAGGTCACCGGGTTCGCGTACTCCGCGGCGGCGAGGCCGGTGGCGTTCGCCGGCGCGCGGCGACGGGACAGGGGTTCGTCAGGCCATGGCGTACGCATGCGGCAGGCTCCTTGCGGTTCGGCGTTCGGGGGGTGCGACCCGGAGATGCCCTGCTGTGCGGTGAAGCGACTCCAGCGTGTTCGCTATATCGAACAATGGTCGGAGTGTCGAGCAACCTGAATGATAGGGAACCGGTGGGCGACGTCAATACCTCTGACGGATGCCGCCACCGACGCCGAAACGTTCCGCAGGGCCGCGGACGGGCGGCGGTGGCCTCGCCCAGACAGGGCGATCCGGGCGCGGAGTGCCTGTTTCCCCACCGCCGGGTGACGGCCGCTTCAGGTGGAGCCGTTCAGGTCGGCGAGGCGCACCGGCTCCGACAGCACCGCGCGGGCGCTGTCGAAGTCGGCCAGGCGTGCCGCGACCGTGGCGGCGGCGAGGCGTTCGGGGAGGGCGGCGGAGAACTTCAGCCCTCGTACGGCCCGGCGGTCCACGTCGGGCAGGACGAGGCTCTCGCCGACGCTCTCGCGGGCCGTGCGCCAGTCGGCCGGGGTGAGGTCCTCGCGCAGGCGCAGCCAGCAGTCGGTGGGGCGCTGCAGGGGGTCGGCGACCGACCGGAGCGTGGCCGCGAGGGTGGCGTTGGCCCGGTAGCCGGCCCAGGTCCACCAGCGCACGTCGCCGCCGACGCGGGTGACCAGTGTGCCGTTTGGCCATACGGTGCCGGGTGCGTCGGTCTCGCGCTGCCCGGCCAGGCACGCCTCGGCACGCCGGGTGAGGGCGACGGGCGGGTCCGCGCCCAGCAGCACTTCGCGCATGGCGCGGGTGAGGGCGTACGACAGTCCGGCGATGCCGCCGTTCGTCCACTTGGCGACGCCGCCGCCGTCGGCGGGCTCGACGAAGACGCGCCTGCGCTTCCAGTCGATGTAGGTGACCTGCCAGCTCCGCCCCCCGAGCAGCAGACGTCGCGGGCCGGGGCGCTCCTCGGTGAGCACGCTCGGATCGGTGCGGCCGATCTCGGCGCGCCCGGACAGCACGGTGAACTGCGGCGGCGCGGTGAAGGACGCGGTGAGTTCGATGAAGTGCCGCCTGCCGAAACGGCGTTCCGCCTCGGGACCGACGAAGAGCATGCCGCCGTCGCTGTCGAGGAAGCCCTCCTCGGTGAGGTGGCGCAGGATCGGGGCGGCGGACCGGTCGAAGGGGGCCAGGCCGTTCCACTGCTGTTCCCACAGCCGGTCGCCGAGCCTGTGCTGCTGCAGGGTGACGGCGAGGAGTTGCTGGGCCACCAGGTGGCGCGGCCCGGGTGGCGGGAGGACCGGCTCGACCCAGCCGCGCGACCACAGCAGCAGCAGTCCCGCCGCCTGCAGCAGGGTGTCCTCGCCGGTGGTGAGGAACAGGCAGTTGCGCACGGTGCCGGGGCGCCGGCCGGTGCGGCCGATGCGCTGCAGGAAGGAGGCGACGGAGGCCGGCGAGTCGATCTGTACGACGCGGTCCAGGTCTCCGACGTCGATGCCGAGTTCGAGGGTGGAGGTGGAGACGATGACGCAGTCGCGCGCTTCGGCGAACGCCTGCTCGGAGCGGGTGCGTTCGTCGACGGACAGGGAGGCGTGGGACAGGAAGACCGTCACCCCGCGGGCGCGGAGCGCGGCGCCCAGCTCCTCGACCCGGCGGCGCGAGTCGCAGAAGACGAGGCGCTTCTCTCCGCGGTGCAGGGCGGCGATGAGCTTGGCGGCGTTGTCGAGGGAGCCCACGTAGTCGAGCTCCACCTCACCGGCGGGTCTGCGGGACGGGGCTTCGGCTGCCCGCTCCCGGCGTCCGGCCGCGCCGGTGGCGGGCAGGTGGACGCCCGGGGCGACGACCTGCCCGGTGCGGCTGCCGGCCGCGGCCCCCTGCAGCCAGCGCAGCAGCTGCCCGGGGTTGCCGACGGTCGCCGAGAGCCCGACGCGCTGGATGGGGCGGCCGGTGACCCGCTCCAGCCGTTCGAGTACGGCGAGCAGGTGCCAGCCGCGGTCGTCGCCCGCGAAGGCGTGCACCTCGTCGACGACGACGGCCCGGAGGCCCCCCAGCAGCCGCGCGTGGTCGGTCCGGACCCCGATCAGCATCGCCTCGAGCGACTCGGGCGTGGTCAGCAGGATGTCCGGGGCCTCGGTGCGGATGCGCTGCCGCCGCGACTCCCCGGTGTCGCCGTGCCAGAGGGCGGCGCGCCGCCCCAGCCACTGGGCGTAGGCGTCGACGCGGCCGATCAGGTTGTTGAGGAGCGCCTTGAGCGGGCACAGGTAGAGCACCGAGGTGCCGGTCCACCGTTGTGCGGCCATCGCCGACAGCAGCGGGAAGCAGGCCGCCTCGGTCTTGCCGCCGGCCGTCGGTGCCAGCAGGACGGCGTCCTGCCCGTCCATGAGCGGGGCGATCGCCGCCCGCTGCAGGGGGCGCAGGTCGGACCAGCCGAGGGTGTTGACGATGTGGTGCAGGACGACGGGGTCGAGCCGGTCGAGCACGCCGTCCCCTGCCCCCTCCGGCCCCTCACCGGCCGGGCTGCCGGCGTCCGCCATCACAGCTCCAGGTCGATGTCGTCGGCGGACGCGGGACCGCCGCCGGTCGCGGCGGCCAGGTTCCGCTCCACATCGGTGAGTTCACTGCTCGCGACGGTCAGCCTGTAGTGCAGGCGGGGGTCGAAGTCGTCGAACTGGTCCACGCGGTCGAGCACGTCCCCCACCAGCTTCTTCAGGAACAGCCGCGGCGCCACTCCGGCCTTTCCGCCCAGCGCTCCGCCGACGGCCCGCGCGAGGTCCGCGACGTATGCGTCGTCGACGACCGCCCGCACCCGCTCGGGCGACACGGCGGCGACGGCGTACAGGTCCCGGATGGTGGAGCCGAGGCCGACCAGGGATTCCTGGGTGAAGCCGGGCAGCCGGATCTGCACGGCGCGGGGGTTGTCGAAGCGCGGGTCGGTGGTGAAGTCGGTGGCGAGCCGCTGGGCGAGCGGGGCCAGGCGCTGGACGCCCTGCTGCCCGTCGTAGAAGGCCGGGGTGCCGGTGATGACGAGGTACAGGCCGGGGAAGCGGCCGGAGTGCACCTCGTCGATGAGCTGCCGCAGCGCATTGAGCGCCTTGTCCCGGGCGTCGGAGCGGACCCGCTGCAGCGTCTCCACCTCGTCGAGGACGACGAGGAGCCCGGTGTGCCCGGAGTCGCGCAGCACGGTGAGCAGGCCCTGCAGGAAGCCGAGCGCCCCGAAGTGGTCGAGGTCGCCGCGCACCCCGGCGGACCTGCGGGCGGAGGCCGCGACGTGCGGCTGACCGCCGAGCCATGCCAGGACGGCCGCGGCGGTCGCCTCGTCACCGTCGGCCAGGGCGGCCCGGTAGCCGCGCAGGGCGGTGGCGAAGGACGGGGCGTGCCGGGAGACCTCGGCGAGCCGCGCCACGAGCAGCTTCTCCACCTCGCCGGGCAGCTCGTCCTCGGTCGCGCCGGCCGCGAGCGCGTCCTCCTCCAGGGCGTAGAACCAGGCGTCCACGACCGGCCGCAGCGCGCTGGGCGGGAAACTGGAGGTGGTGAGGCGTTCGGTGAGCCGCCGGTAGACCGTCTCCAGCCTGTGCAGCGGCGTCTCGTTCTCCGACACCTGGATCTCGGCCACGGCGAAGTTGCGGCGCTTGGCCCGCTCCCCCAGCCAGCGGGTGAAGAACGTCTTGCCGGAGCCGTACTCGCCGCGCACGGCCTTGAACACGGACCCGCCGGACGCGACGGCGTCCAGTTCCGCGTCAAGGGCCGCCTCGAACCGGTCGAGCCCGGTGGCGAGCAGGTCAAGTCCGCTCTCGGGCACGGCCCCGCGGCGCAGGGCGTCGACGACGGTACGGCGGCGGGCTGCGCTGACCTGTGCGGGGCCCATGGATCCGGTGGTGCTCACGGGCAGCAGTGTTTCATTCCCGAGCGTGCCGGCACACGGGACCGGGAACGCTCCCGCGAGCGGCCTGCGGCCTGGTCACCGTCCGCCCGGGCACGGCGGACGCCTTCCGGGCCCGGGCGGACGGCCATGGACGACGGCGCCGGCCGTCAGGCCGGGCCGAGGGCGAACTGCTCGCGCAGCAGCGCCTCGTGGAGGCGCAGGGTGCGCCCGTCGGGCAGGGTCTCCAGGACCTGTACGCCGTCGTAGTTGAGGAGTTGGCGCAGGACGGCGGCGAAGCCGTCGCCCCGGGTGGTGGGCATGCCCGCGCGCTGGGCGAGAGCGGTCACGGGCAGGGTGCCGCCCGCCTCCAGCAGGGCGGCGAGCGCCTTGCGGACCTGCTCCTGTTGCGGTTTGCGGGCCAGTCCGCCGAGCTGCGCCCGGTACGTCTCGGAGTCGAGCAGTGCCGTCACCAGCGCATCGGTGCGGGAGACGAGGGCCGGGGCGAGGAGGGCGTCGTCGCCTCCGGCGGTCGGCCCCACGTCGAAGAGCGCCTCGTGTGTCCGCGCGAGTTCGGCCTGCTTCCTCTGCGCCTTCGCCGTCGTTTTCCCGGAGGCGGCGGGGCCTGCGGGGGCGGCGGGAGTGGCGGTCGCCGGCCGGCCGGTGCGGTCGTCCGGCGCCGGTTTCCCGCTCTCCTGCGGGACCCACCACACGGGCCGCTGGTCGCCCAGCTCCCGCCAGCCCCTGGGCGGTTCCGCGCCGAGCCGCAGGAAGGCGAGCACCGGGATGGCGACCTCGGCGAGGGAGGCCCCGCCGTGGTAGCCGGCCTTGAGAGCGGTGTAGCGGGAGTCGGCGTCCCACAGGGCGACGACGGACGCGCCCGGCTCGGGCCACACCACGCGCGGCCCGGACAGGGCGATCTCCCGTTCGGCGGTGGGGCCGCCGGGCAGGCGGTGGCGGGCGGACGCGGGGTCGGTGGCGGGGCCGACCTTCGTGCCGTGCCGGTCGACGACGTGGCCGTGGTCGCTGGTGAGGACGACCGCCATGCCCTGGGTGGCCGCCGCCCGCAGCAGGTCGCGCAGGCCTGGCACGTCGTCGACGCGCCAGGCGCCGTCGCCGAGCTTCTGCTCCTTGGCGAGCCGGTCGTCGATGGCGTTGAGGACGACGGCGACATGGGTTTCGCCGTCGGTCAGCGCCTCGGTGAGCGCCGGGCCGAAGGTCTCGCCCGCGGTCTCGGTGCGCAGGTCGTCCTTGTGGAACACCGCGGCCGGGGCTCCGCCCCACAGCTTCAGCGCGGGGAAGAGCCGCTTCTCGTCGGCCTGGGTGCCCTTCACCAGCCTGCCGGTGAGGAGCGAGGTGCGGGAGACGGCCGTCACCGTGGGCAGGGCGGCGGCCATGGCCCGCCGGCACGGGGGGCCGCCCTCGGGCAGCGGGTCGAACTCCGCCCAGGAGTCGCGCAGTTCCTCGGCCAGTTCGTTCGCGATGGCCGCGCTCATGCCGTCGAGCACCAGCAGCAGCACCCGTCGTGCCTCCCCCCGCCGGACGACCGGCCCGACCACGCGGTCGAGGAAGGTCTCGACGGTGAGCATGGAGCCGGGCTGGGTGCCGGCCTGCGTCCAGGAGGCCAGCGATCGGGCGAAGGAGGCGTCGATCAGCCGGCGCCGGTCCCTGACACGCGCGCCGAGGGTGTCGTAGGCGGCCTTGAGGACGGGGTCGGGGTCGCCGCCGGCCTCGATGTGCTCCAGGGCGCAGTCGGCCCAGCCGGTCTCGGTGACGTGCCGCTTTACGGCGTCGGCGACGGTGGGGGCGTCGGCGGGCGGGTCGGTGGCCAGCCAGCGGGCCAGGCGCTGGCCCATGCGGGCGCGTTCGATGCGGGCGGCCTCCTCCGGCTCGGCGGCCAGCCGGTGCTCCTCCAGGCGGCGTACGGTGTCCGCCGTCGCGGCCGTGTCGCCCGCCGAGAGGGCGCGGCCGACCGCGGTGAAGCGTGCTTCCAGGCCGCCGCGCAGGACGGGGCTGGCCTCCACAGCCTGCTCGGCGCCGAACTGGCGGGCCAGGGCGGCTGCCCGGTCGAGCACGGCGCCGGTGGTGCGGCGTGCCTCGCGGGTCTGGTCGGCGTCCGCTCCGACGGTGCGGTGTCCGGCCGCCAGCAGCCCGGTCACGTACTCCTCGGCGGCCCGGCCGAAGACGGTCACCAGGGCGTCGAGCCGGTCGCCGGCCACCGGGGGCTGTTCGCCGAAGTAGCGTTCGGCCCGGCCCCGGGCCCGGTAGGTCTCGGGGGTGGGTTCGGCGTGCTGCCACAGCGCCGCGCACACCAGGCCGAAGGCGGCGGCGTCCGCGCCGCGTTCGGCTTCGACGAGGGCGAGCAGGGCGCGTCCGGCCAGGCCCGCCTGGTCCTCCTCGGCGAGGAAGGCGGCCAGTCCGGCGCGTTCGGGGCCGCGCAGGGCCAGGAGGCGTTCGGGGGCGCCGGGCCGGGTCGACCAGTGCAGCAGGGCCTGGGCGTCGAGCCGGTCGTCGCCCGGGCGGCGCCGGCCGCCCTCGGTGTCGTAGCGGCCCAG
>NZ_JBKJFM010000056.1:0-32388 GCF_046614825.1 Streptomyces nanhaiensis | reverse complement strand
GCCCGCGCGCCTTGCCGAGCACGTCGCGCGCACCCCGGACGCGCCGGCCGTCGTCGGCGGCGACCGGACGCTGACCTACGCGCGGCTGGACGCCGAGGCCTCCGCCCTGGCCCGCCGGCTGCGCGCGGCCGGCGTCGGACGCGAGTCGCTGGTCGGGGTCTGCCTGGACCGCTCGGCCGACCTGGCCGTGGCACTGCTCGGGGTGTGGCGGGCGGGCGCGGCCTATCTGCCGCTGGACCCCTCCCATCCGCGCGCCCGGCGCGAGTTCACCCTCACCGACGCCGGCGTCTCCTTCGTCGTCGCCGACGACACCGGCCGCGCGGCGGTCCAGGGACTGCCGGTCGATGTGATACCCCTCGCCGAGGCCGAAGCCGGAGTCGGAGCCGCTGCCGCCGACGCCGGCGACGTCCGCCCCGCGCCGGACGACCTCGCCTACGTCATCTACACCTCCGGCTCAACCGGCCGCCCCAAGGGCGTGGAGGTCACCCACGCCAACCTCGCCTGGCTGCTCGGCGCCGCCGACCACCACTTCGACTTCGGCCCGGGCGACGTGTGGACCCTGGCCCACTCACCGGCCTTCGACTTCTCCGTGTGGGAACTGTGGGGGCCGCTCACCAGCGGCGGCCGCGTCGTGGTGCTCACCGAGGAGCAGGTCCGCGACCCCGCCGCGGTCCTGGCCGTCCTGCGCGCTCAGAAGGTCACCGTCCTCAACCAGACGCCCGCCGCCTTCAAGGGACTGCGCGCCCACCTGGCCAGCAGCGGACAGGACTTCACCGGCCTCGCGCTGCGCACCGTCGTCTTCGGCGGCGACGCCCTCGACGTGCGCGACTACCGCGACTGGTTCGACACTCCCGCCGACCGCCGGCCCGAGCTGGTGAACATGTACGGCATCACCGAGACCACCGTGCACGTCACCCACCGGATCCTGACCGCCGACGACGTCCACGCCCCGGCCCGGTCGCCGATCGGCCGGCCGCTGACCGGCCAGCACGGCTACGTCCTGGACCGGTACGGGCGCCTGGTGCCGCAGGGCACGGTCGGCGAGCTGTACGTCGCCGGCGGCGGCGTCGCGCGCGGCTACCGCAACCGCCCCGAACTGACCGCCGAACGCTTCCCCACCGACCCCTTCGGCCCGCCCGGCGCCCGGATGTACCGCACCGGCGACCTGGTACGCGTCCTGCCCGACGGGCAGCTGGCCTACGTCGGCCGTGCCGACCACCAGGTCAAGATCCGCGGCTACCGCATCGAGCCCGGCGAGATCGAGACCGCCCTGCGGGCCCTGTCCGGAGTCACCGACGCCGCGGTGGTGGCCCGTCCCGGACCGCACGGCGGCGCCCGCCTGGCCGCCCACGTCGTCATGACCGAGGGCCGCCCGCTGGACGCGGCGGCGCTGCGCGAGAGGCTGCGCCTGACCCTGCCCGACTACATGGTGCCGGCGCTGTTCGTACGCCACCCCCGGCTGCCGATCACCGCCAACGGCAAGGTCGACCGCGCCGCCCTGGCGGCGGCCGCGGACGAGGGGGCGCCGGCCCCGGCCGGGCACGTCCCGCCCTCCGGCGCGACCGAGGTGACCCTGGCCCGCATCTGGGCGGAGGTCCTGGGCGTCGAACGCGTCGGCCGCACGGCCGGCTTCTTCGACCTGGGAGGCGACTCCATCCTGGCCCTGCGGGTGATCGGCCTGGCCCGCTCGGCGGGCCTCGCCCTGACCGTGGCCGACCTCTTCCGGGCCCGCACCCTGGCCGACCTCGCCCGCCGCGCCGGCAGGGCCGGCCGGGCACCCGCCCCCGTCGAGCCGTTCTCCCAGCTGGACGCGGCCGACGCGGCCCGGCTGCCCGACGGGCTGGAGGACGCCTACCCGCTGACCATGCTCCAGGCCGGCATGCTCCACGAGATGCTCGCCGACCCGCGGCGCGGCGCGTACCACAACGTCACCGACCTGAAGATCACCGTTCCGGAGGGCTTCGACCTCGGCGCCTTCCAGGCCGCCGTGGACACCGTGGTGCGCGGCCACGGCATCCTGCGCTCCTCCATCGACCTGACCTCCTACCGCGAGCCCCTCCAACTGGTGCACCGCACCGCAGAGCTGCCGGTCGGCTACACCGATCTGCGCGCACTGTCCCGCCAGGAGCAGCGCGCCGCCGTACGCCGGTTCGTGGCCGAGGAGTTCGAGCGCCGCTTCGACCTGACCGCCGCGCCGCTGGTCCGCATCCACCTGCACCGCACGGGCGACCACGAACTGCGGCTGGTCCTCACCGACTGCCACGTCGTCCTGGACGGCTGGAGCCTGACCTCCCTGGTGGCGGACCTGCTCGACCTGCACCGGCGCGCGGTGGCCGAGGGCCGGCCCCCCGAACTGCCGCCCGCGCCCGCCTTCGCCGAGTACGTGGCCCTGGAACGGGCCGCGCTGCACGGCGAGGAGGCGCTGGAGTACTGGCGCTCGGCGCTGGCCGGACTCCGCCCCGTCCGCTTCCCCCGGCGCGGCGACGGCGGCGGGCACGGGGATCGGCCCGTCCACGAGGTGCGGCGCTCCTGGGCGGCGCTGGCCGAACCGATCGGGCGGCTGGCACAGGCGGCCGGAGTGCCCCGGCGCACCGTCCTGATCACCGCCTTCCACCACACCATGAGCCTGTTCGCCGAACGGGACGAGGCCGCCGAGGGACACTCGATCGGCCTGGTCACCAACGGCCGGCCCGAGGTGCCCGGCGCGGACCGGATGCGCGGGCTGTTCCTCAACACCGTGCCCTTCGGCGTCGAACGTCCGCGGGGGAGCTGGCTGGAGTACCTGCGCGCGGTGTTCGCCGCCGAACAGGAGATGCTGCCCCACCGGCGGATGCCGCTGGCGAGGATGGCGCAGCTGCGGCCCGGGGAGCCGAACCCGGTCGAGGCGGTCTTCAACTACGTCAACTTCCACCGGCTCTCCCACGACACCTGGGACGAGTCCCTGGAGATCGCCAGGACCATGTTCCCGCTGCTGGTCAACGCGAGCGTGAACGGCTTCACCCTCGACGCCGACCCCGAGCACGTCGCACCGGCCACCGCCGAGCAGCTCGCCGACGTGCTGTGCGGGCTGATCGAGACGATGATCGCCGACCCGCACGCCCCGGTGACCCGTCCGGCGCTGACCGGAGCCGCCCGCGACAGGGCCCTGGAGGAGTGGGGAAGCGGGCCGGAGCGGGACAACGGCCCCCTGATGTTCCACGAACTGGTCGCCGCGCACGCCCGGCGGACCCCGGACGCGGTCGCCGTCGTCCACGGCGGGCAGGAGGTCACCTACGGCGAACTGGACGCGGACGCGGTCCGGATCGCCGCCCGGCTGCACGCGCTGGGCGTCGGACCCGAGACGGTCGTCGGCATCTGCGTCGACCGGGGCCCGGACATGGTGCGCGCCGCCCTCGGCGTCCTGCGGGCCGGAGGCGCGTTCCTCCCCCTGGACCCCCAGCACCCCACCGCACGGCTGGAGTTCATGGCCTCCGACAGCGGCATGCGGGTGCTGCTGACCCAGACCGCGCTCGCCTCGGCGGTGCCCTTCGACGGCCCGGTCCTGGCCCTGGACGAGCCCGGCGCCCTGGACGGACCCGCCGCCCCGCGGACGCCGCCGGGCGGCCGGGTGAGCGCCGGCAACCTGGCGTACATCATCTACACCTCCGGCTCCACCGGCACCCCCAAGGGCGTCGCGATCCCCCACGAGGGCCTGATCAACATGCTGGAAGGGCAGCGCGACCTGATCCGCCCGACCCCCGGCGACCGGGTCCTCCAGTTCGCCTCCTTCGGCTTCGACGCCTCCGTCCTGGAACTCACCTGGTCGCTGGCGAACGGCGGACGGCTGGTCACCGCGCCCCGGGAGGCGCTGCGTCCGGGCCCCGACCTGGCCCGCACCCTGCTGACCCACCGCGTCACCGGCGCCATGCTGCCGCCCAGCGCCCTGGCGGTCCTGGGCGAGGACCGCTTCCCCGAACTGAGGGTGCTCCAGGTGGCCGGAGAGGCGTGCCCCGCCGAACTGGCCGGCACCTGGTCGCGCGGGCGCCGCTTCCACAACGTCTACGGCCTGACCGAGACGTCGGTGTGGTCCGTCGCCGCCGAACTGGGCCCCGAGGCCGGACGCCCGCCGATCGGCGCCCCGATGCGCAACACCAGCGCCCGGGTGCTCGACGAGGACATGCAGCCCGTGCCCACCGGAGTGCCAGGCGAGATCCACCTGGGCGGGCGGGCCGTCGGCCGCTGCTACCTGAACCGGCCCGCGCTGACGGCCGCCACCTTCGTCCCCGACCCGTACGGCCCGCCCGGCTCCCGCACCTGCCGCACCGGCGACCTGGGCACGCACCGGCCCGACGGCGCGCTGGAGTGGCTGGGCCGCCGCGACACCCAGGTCAAGCTGCGCGGCTTCCGGATCGAGCTGGGCGAGGTCGAGCACGCCCTGCGCGCGCTGCCCGAGGTGCGGCAGGCGGTGGTGCTGCACCGCACCGACCTGCCGGGCGAGCCGGCGCTGGTCGCCTACCTGGTCCTGCGCGACGGCGCCGAAGCCTCCGCCGGGGAAATGGCGAGGGCGCTGCGCGCCGGCATGCCCGCCTACATGGTGCCCGCCCGTTTCGTCTTCCTCGACCAGATGCCCGTCAACCGCAGCGGGAAGATCGACAAACGGGCGCTGCCGCTGCCGTCGGCCGAACGCGCCGAGAGCGGCGCCGACTACGTCGCGCCCGCCACCGACGCCGAGCGGCTGCTCGCCGAGGTGTGGCGCGAGGTGCTGGGCCTGTCCCTGATCGGAGTGCACGACGACTTCTTCCGCATCGGCGGCAGCTCGCTGTCCACCGTGCGGGTGGCCGCCCTGGCCGCCGAGCGCGGCCTGCCGGTCTCGGTGCGCGACCTGATCGAGCGGCCCACCCTCGCCCAACTCGCCGTCCGCGCCGAGGAGTCGGCCGGGAAGGCGGGTGCGGCCGCCGCCGTCCGCTCCGAGGTCACCCTCCGGGAGGGCGGGGGAGCCCCGCTGTGGTGCGTGCACCCCACCGGCGGCAGCGCCGCGTGGTTCGTCCCGCTCGCCCGCCGCCTGCCGCCGGGGCGCCCGGTGCGCGCCTTCCAGGCCCGCGGCCTGCTGGGCGGCGTGGACCCCGGCACGGTGGGCGGCATCGCGGCCAACTACGTCGCCGAGATCGCAGACCAGGGCGGGCACGGTCCCCACGACCTGCTGGGCTGGTCCATGGGCGCCAACATCGCCCTGGAGATGGCCACCCAGCTCCACGAGGCCGGCCACACCGTCGAACCCCTGGTGCTGATCGAGCCCTACCTGCCCAACCCGGCGGCGCGCGACCGGCTCGCCGGAGTCGGCCGGGACATGCGCCGGGCGCTGCGGATGCGCGACCGCCTCCGCGCCCTGCCGCCGTCGCCCGAGCGCGAGAAGGCGGCGGCCGAACTCACCGCGCTGCTGCTGGGCGCGGGGATGAGCCCCGGCGAGGCCGCCATGGTCGACAAGGCACCGATCGAGGTGTGGCACTCGCTGCTCACCGCCCTGGCCGGCTACCGGGTGCGCCCCTATCCGGGCCATGTCCACCTCGTCGTCGGGACCCTGGCCGCCGGGCTGCCCGAAGGCGAGCCCATGCCCGGCCTCGACGTCGACTACCGCGCCTACGTGGCCCGCTGGCGCGAGGTGGCCCTGGGCGGCCTGACCGTCCACGTCACCGAGGGAGACCACATGTCCATGCTCGCCGAGCCGCTGGTCGCGGGCATCGCGGACCTGCTCGGCACGATCGGGACGGAGGCCCGGCGATGACCCCCACGGCGACCACCACGACGCCCCCCGCGGCGGCCCGCTTCACCGAGCGGTACCTGCTCGACCCCGCCGTCAACGCCGACCCCTACGGCTACCTCAACGCCCTGCGCGACCACGCCCCGGTCCACTGGAGCCCCATGCACCGGGCCTGGCTGGTCACCGGCCACGAGCAGGTCATGCGCTGCCTGCGCGACCCGGCGGTCTCCGCCGACCGGGTCCGCCCCCTGATGGACGCGGTCCCGCAGGGCGCACGCGAGGACGCCGAGCGCGCCTTCGCGATCCTCTCGCGCTGGATGGTCTTCAACGACCCGCCGCAGCACCGCCGGCTGCGCCAGGTCTTCCAGGAGCAGTTCGCCGCCCGCGCCGTCGCCCGCTACAGCGCCTTCACCGAGCGGGCGACCCGCGCGATGCTCAACCGCCGCGCGGCCCCCGGCCGGACCGGCGACGTCACCGCGGACATCGCCAGACCGCTGCCCGCCCTGGTCTTCGCCCGCTGGCTGGGCGTCCCCCAGGCGCACGCCCCCTCCTTCTGGTACTGGAACGCCCGCGTGGGCGACCTCGTCCTGGGCGCGGCCCAGGAGGAGGGCGAGTACCGCACCTCGCTGCAGTCGCTGGTCAGCCTGGAGGAGTACCTCGCAGGCCTGGTCGCCGAGCGCCGCGCCGAGCCGAAGGACGACCTGATCAGCTCCGTCCTGGCCGGCGGCCGGATCGGCGACGGCGTCAGCGAGGAGGAGTTCGTCGGGATGCTCACCCAGATGGCGTTCGCCGGGGGCGAGACCACGGGCAACCTCATCGCCAACACCCTGCTCGCCCTGCTGCACCGCCCGGACCAGCTCCGGGCGGTGCGCGAGGAGCCGGAACTGGTCGCCGCGGCCGTCGAGGAGACCCTGCGCCTGGACGGGCCCTCGAAGATGTCGATCAGGACCGCCGCCCGCGACACCGTGCTGGACGGCCACACCCTCCGCGCCGGCGACCGGATCTTCCTGGTCACCGCCGCCGCCAACCGCGACCCCGCCCGCTTCCCGGACCCGGACGTCTTCGACCTGCGGCGCACCGGCGGCACCCACCTGGGCTTCGGTTTCGGCGCCCACTTCTGCATCGGCGCGGCGCTCGCCCGGCTGGTGGCCTGCGCGGTCGTCGGCGTCCTCGTCCGCGACTACCCGGACCTGCGCCTGGACGGGACACGGCACACCTGGCAGCTCTCGCTGCTCAACCGCAGCCTGACCGCCCTGCCCGTCCGCTACTGACACGCCCGCACCCCACCGGCCCTGCCCGGACCGCCTCCACCCGGCGGTCCGGGCAGGGCCCGACGAAAGGCAGAGGTCCCACGATGGCGACCACCCTCACGGGCGCCGGCCCACGGCTGTGGGCCCCCGCCCGGCAGCGCTCCTTCCGCCTGCTCTGGCTGGGCCAGTCCCTGTCGCTGCTCGGCGACGGATTCAGCTACATCGCGTTCTCCTGGATGACCCTCACCCTGACCGGATCCACCCTCGCGCTCGGCTACGTGCTGACCTTCCAGGCTGTGCCCCGTGCCCTGCTGACCCTGGTCGGCGGCTCGCTCGGCGACACCTGGTCGCCCAGAGCCCTGATGGTCTGCTCGAGCTGGGCCAGAGCCGCCCTGATGGCGGCGGTCGGGCTGGGCGGGCTGACCGGCACGCTCCAGCTGTGGATGCTGTGCGCGGCCGCCGCGGCCTTCGGCGCGGTCGACGCCTTCTTCCAGCCCGCCCGGGTATCGATCCTGCCCTCGGTGGTGGACAAGGAGACGCTCACCTCCGCCAACGCCCTGCTCGGCGCGGGCGCCCGGGTCTCCGCCGTGCTGGGCCCGGCCACCGGCGGCCTCGTGGTCGCCCTGTCCCAGGCACCCGTCGCCTTCCTCGTCGACGCGGTGTGCTTCGCGCTGTGCGGGCTGTGCGTCGCCCGCATCCGCACCGCCCCCCGCGGGAAGGAGGAGGCCGGCCCGGACCCCGTCACCTCGGACTCCGTCACCTCGGACTCCGTCACCTCGGACTCCGTCACCTCGGACTCCGCCCCCTCGCCGGAGCCCGGCGCCGGGGAGACGCTGGCCGCCCGGATACGGGCCGGGGTGCGCTACGCGTGGGGGGACCCGCGCATCCGCACCATGCTGGTCGTCGACACGGCCGTCAACTTCTGCTACGCCGGGCCGTTCACCATCGGCTTCGCCACCCTGGCCAGGACCTCCCTGGACGGCGGCTCGGCGACCCTGGGCGTGCTCAACGGAGCGCTGGCGGGAGGAGCCATCCTGGGGACCCTCGCGGGTGGAGCCGTCGGGGGCCGGCCCCGGGTCGGCCTGCTGATCGCGGGACTGGCCGGATGGCTGGCCGCGGGCATGGCCCTGCTCGGCATCCTGGACCACCCGGCGGCGGCGGTCGCGACGGTGCTGGTGATGGGGTTCGCCATCGGCTTCCAGGGGGTCTTCGGGCTGAGCTGGATCCAGCGGAACATCCCGCAGTCGGTCCTCGGCCGGGTGATCTCGGTCGACATGGTCCTCGGGTACGCCGTCGCGCCCGTCTCGCTGATCGCCTGCGGCGCCCTGGCACAGGCGGGCACCGGCGTGATGTTCGCCGGCGTCGCCCTGGTCCTCGCGCTGACCGCGCTGGGCGTGCTCGCGTCCGGCGCCGTGCGCGCGATGCGGTGACCGGGCCGCTCCTGCGGGCCGGGGCGGCCGGGGCGAGGGGGCGCCGGGTCAGAGGGAGGCCGAGAGGGCGCACAGAGCGGCCCGGTTGGA
This sequence comes from Streptomyces nanhaiensis, assembly GCF_046614825.1. Lineage (NCBI taxonomy): Bacteria > Bacillati > Actinomycetota > Actinomycetes > Kitasatosporales > Streptomycetaceae > Streptomyces > Streptomyces nanhaiensis. The sequence continues at coordinate 23,881 of NZ_JBKJFM010000056.1, read as the reverse complement.
CCGGCCGGTCTTGGCGATGAGGCTGGCGATGTGCTTCTCGACGGTGCGCGGAGAGATGTAGAGGTGGTCGGCGATGTCCTTGTTGCCCAGCCGCTCGGCCAGCAGCACGAGCACCTCGTACTCGCGGACCGTCACGCCCAGGGCCCGGAGTTCCTCGGGGATGCGGCTGGTCCCGCTGCGGTGCTGGTGGACGGGGGCGCCCAGACGCCGCAGCGCCGCGCGGCAGGCGTTGGCGACGGCGGGCACGCCGTTCTGGTGGAAGTGGTGCTCGGCGCGGCGCAGCCAGGCCACCGGCTCGCCCCACCCGTTCTCGTGGGCCGCCTCGGCCACGAGCCGTATGCCCAGGTGGAGAGCGGTGGGGTACGGCTCGGCGGCGCGCAGCGCCTCGGCTGCCGCGGCCGACGCCTCCTGTGGTCTGCCCTCCCGGCCCAGCAGCACGGCGTCGGCCAGGAGGACGAACTGCCGGTTCCACCGCAGACGGCCGGGCGCGGTGGCGGCGGCCTCCTCCTGCCCGGGACGGCCGATGTCCCCCGCCAGCACGTCCAGCAGCAGCCCGACGCCGCTGCGCCCGCTGAGGTAGTAGGTGCTGGGGTTGTCGCGCTCCAGCTCGCGGACGGCCCGCAGTTCGCGCCGGGCCAGCTCCCCGTCCTCCTCCAGCAGCGCGCAGAACGTCCTCGCCAGGCCGACGGTGAGCGGTTCCTCCTGGGAGCCGGCGCCGTCCCACTCGGCGAACGCGGCCAGCGCCTCCTCCATCGCCGCCCTCTCGCCCCGGTGGGCCGCCAGGGCCCCCTTGGCCATCAGCACGTAGCGGACGGCCGGGGCCAGCCGCAGGCGCCGCACGACGGCCAGGCACTCCTCGGCGGCGTCCCGTGCGGCACCGAACTCCCCGCGCAGCACGGAGTCCAGGATGAGGATGCCGTCGATGGTGTAGACGATGGTGGCCGACCCCAGCCGCAGCGCCTCCTCCCGGGCGGCGGTCAGACCGGCGGTGTCCCCCTCGGACAGCCAGGCGTTGCCGCCGATCCGGGTCAGCGCGTACATGCGCCGCAGCGGCAGGCCGTGCCGTTCCGCCGTGGTCAGGGCGCGCTCCAGCATGGCCTGGGACTCGGTGGGGTCGCGTTCGCGGGCCACGGTGGCCAGCAGCTCCCACCCCAGGCAGGCGACCGTGTGCAGGCCGTGCCGCTGTGCGGCCTCCACCGCCGAGCGGGCCAGCTTCTCGGCCTGGTGGGTGCGGTCCGTGCCGGGTGTGTCCAGGGCGAGGTAGGCCGCTGCCACGTCGACGGCCGCGGCGGCGGCCTCGTCGGGAGCGGGGCCCAGGACGGTACGGGCCCGTGCGATCTGCCGGTTGCCGTCGGCCCAGCGGCCCGCGGTGTGGGCCACCTTGGCGAGCCGGGTGTGCAGCGCGGCCAGCCGCGGCGCGCTCAGGCCGGCCCCGCCCAGGGCGTGCAGCTGGTCGGCCAGGTCGAAGGCGCGCGCGAAGTCGCCCGCCTCGGCGAGCGCGGGCAGCAGGCACTCCAGGACCTCGGCCCGGTGCAGGGTGTCCCGGGTGTCCGACAGCAGCCGTTCGGCCCGGCCGAGCAGGGTGACGGCGGAACCGATAGCGCCGTCGGCCAGTGCCCGCCGCCCCGCCTCCGCGAACAGGCGTCCCGCCTCGGCCGGGTCACCCGCCTGGGAGCGCAGCTCGGCGACCAGCGGGCACCACTGGCCGGCCAGCTCCGGGTGGAGTTCCGAGGCCGCGTCCGCGGCCCGCCGCGCCAGCTCGGCCCGCCTGCCGGGGGTGAGCTGGGTGAGCAGCGCCTCCACGGTCAGCGGGTGGCGGAACGCGTACCAGTCGGGGGAGGGCTCGTCGGGGACGACGAGCTGGGCCGCCACCCCGGCGTGCAGATGACTGAGCAGGCCGCGGTCGTCGATGCCGGTCATCCGCTGGAGCACCGTCAGGGGGAAGCGCCGCCCGACCACGGCCGCGGCGGACAGCAGGGTCAGCCCCTGGGGCCCCAGCCGGTCGATGCGCCGCAGGATGCCCCGCGCGAGGGCGGTGGGCACGTCGCCGCGCGGATCGCCCACGACCCGCCAGCCGTCGCCGCCCCGCACCAGCGCCCCGCCGCCGATCATGGACTGCAGCAGTTCCTCGACCAGGAAGGGGCTTCCGGCGCTGTCGTCCCACAGGCGTTCCAGGGCCGCCTGCGGCACCCGGTCGGGTTCGGTGCCGAGCTGCGCGGCGACCATGTCCCGGACCTGGGACCGGCTGAGCGCGGGCAGTTCGAGGACGGTGCCCGTGCCGCGTCTGCGGGCCGAGGACGCCAGGTCCAGCGCGTCGCAGAACTCGGTGCGTATGGTGGCCAGGAGCAGCACGGGCGTGTGCTCCAGGTTGTCCACCAGGTACTCGACCACCGCGAGGGTCTCCGGGTCGGCGTCGTGCAGGTCCTCCAGCAGCAGGAGCTGGCCCCGGTCCTTTCCGGCTGCGATGAGCAGCCGCAGCACCGCCTCGCCCAGGATGACCATCGAACTGCTCTCGTGGTCACCGGTGTTCCAGTCCGGCACGAGCCGCCCGAGCACCGGCCGGTAGGGGCCGAGGGCGGAGTCGTCCACCGGTTCGCCGCCGCGGAACAGGGACATCAGGGCCTCGGTCAGCGGCCGGAACGGCACGGTGGGTCCCGTCGTGCTGCTGCGGCCGCGAAGTACGCGCATCCCGGACTCGAAGGCCATGCCCACGGCCTCCGCCGCGAGCCGGGACTTGCCGATGCCCGCCTCCCCGGTCAGGAAGACGACTCCGCCGCGCCGGTCCCGGGCGTCGGACAACGCCTCTTCCAGATCGCGCAGTTGGAGGTCACGCCCAACCACATACGGCGTATGCGAACGCATGAACGCAGATGCTAGTTCATACGTGCTGGTGGCGGCAGACCACGCGGCGTACGTCCTGCCGCACACCGAGTGACGCGCCGGTGCGGGCCCGCCGGCGGAGCGGACCCGCACCCGGGAGGTCTCGTCAGCGCGGCGCCGAGACGGAGGTGTCCATCGAACTGAGGGTGATCACGATGCCGCTGGTCAGCACCATGCCGGCCAGCGCGCGGGTGCGGGCGCACGCTCTGTTCCGCCCCGACAGTCTGACCCGGCCCGCCGCGTCCTGCTCGCGGCCGTCCTGGTCCCGGTCCGGGTGGGCGGTGAGGTCGGCGTCGGCGGAGAGCGGCGACTGGGTCTCGACGGAGGGCTTGTTCATGGGGACGGTCTCCTTCTGGTCGGTGTGCACGGGCTGACGCGGAACGGGGGGAAGCCGGCGGGTCACTGGGCGGTGTGCGGACGGCCCGGAGCCCCGGGAGAGTGGTCGAGCAGGAGGACGGAGGGGACCGCCTCCGGGAAACCCAGCCTGAGCAGCGCGTATCCGATGCCGGACAGGCCGGTGAGCAGACCGGGGGACGGTACGTGGTCGGGGGTGCCGCAGCGGTGGCCCTGCTGCTCGATGAGGCCGAGGACCTCTCCGGCGCGGTGGCCGAGCGCCTCCTCGGCACCGGCGTGGTGCCGTCCGGCGAGTACGGCCAGTGCCTCAAGACGGCCCAGGGCGCCGTGGCGAAGGCTCAGGTCGCCGGTGCGTGCCGGGTCGGCCAGCAGCTCCACACAGCGGTCGAGCACGTCATCGGGGGCCGCCGGACCGGTGGTGCCCAGCGCGTCGGCCGCGGACGACGCCACGCCGGCCAGCCCCGAGTGCCAGGACAGGTCGCGGGCCCCGCCGGCCCCGCCGGCCGAGGTCTCCAGGGCCGACCGCAGCAGACCGGCCCCGGCGCGGGCGTACGGCAGGGGCTCGGCCGCCCCGGCTTCCGGCAGCGCGGCGGCGTACCGCAGCAGGGCCCAGCCGATGCCGGCGTCACCGTGGGCGAAGCCCGCCCCTCCGGCCCTGCCCTCCCCGGCCCGGTCCTCCCCGGCCCGGTCCTCCCCGGTCAGGTCGAGCAGCCGGTCCGCGACGCGCCGGGCCAGCCCGGCCGCCTGGGGAGCGCCGGTCACCCGGTGCGCCAGGACGGCGGCGGGCAGCGCTCCGGCGAGGCCGCCGGCGAGCGAGGCGTGGCCGGGGAGGGCCGGACCGGAGGGGCGGGCGTCCACGGCGTGCCCGAGGGCGGTCAGGGCGGCGGGCAGGCAGTCGCCGACCCCGTCGAGCAGGGCGGTCAGCCGCACCAGCGTGTAGACGATGCCGCCCAGCCCTTCGAGGGCGCCCGGACCGGCCGCCGCACTCAGCTCGGGGTCGGCCGCCAGCGCCGCCAGCAGGGGCGGCAGCGGCCGTACGGCCTCCCGGGCCAGTGCCGTGTACCGGTCGGCTCCGGCGAGCGAGCCGATCTGGGCCAGGAAGAGGGCGACCCCGCAGTACCCCTGGGCCAGTGAGCCGCCCATCGGCAGCACCGCCCAGTGCGCGCCGGTGACCTGCTCCAGACCCAGCCAGTTGGCCCGGCCGCCGCCGCGGACCGCACGTGCCGCGATCTCGTCGGCGATCCCGCACGCGGCGGCCAGCAGCCGGGACGGCTCGGGCACCACGGCCGGGGCCGGGCGTACGGCCAGCGCCGAACGCGGCCCGCGCAGCGGCGCGTTGGCACCGGTGACGGCGAGCGCCGCCGAGATGACCCACTCCTGGTCGTAGCGGTCCACCTCGCTCATCGCGGCGATCTTCTCCCGGACGGTCGCCAGGGCCGCGGCGGGCAGCACCCGGTCCAGGCGCGCCCCGTGGGACGTCCACACCGCGGTGCGGTCCGGCCGGTGGAAGAACAGCGGTACGTCACCGCGCCACAGGTCGTCGATCTCGTACTCGATCAGCCGCTGCCGGGCCGGGTCGCAGACCGACTCCGTCCACAGCACCGCGAACACCGCCTCCCGGGCCAGCGCGTCGCGCAGCAGATCGGGGTGGGTGGACTCCTCCAGGAGGGTCGCGTAGAGCCGGGTGGAGCGCACGATCAGCCGGGCGGGGCGGTGGGCCCAGCGGGCCAGCGGACCCTGGGCGCCCAGGAGTTCGTCCCGGTGCCCGGCGATCGCGTCGTACCCGATGCGGAATCCCTCCAGCAGCGCGGCCCGGTGGTCGGCCCGTCCGGCGCCCCCGCCGGGCGGCAGCGGCTGGTTCTGGCCCGCCGGGCTCTCCACCGGGCCGCGCACCACGCGCATCCCGTCCGTCCCCGCGCCCTCCCAGCGCACCCCGTCGCCGGGGTAGGTGCCGGCTCCGTCCCGGCCGAGGACGGAGATGTCCAGCGCGCCGTCCTCCCCGATCAGCAGGTGCGGCAGCAGGCAGGTGCGGTGCACCGACGCGTACAGGGCCCGCGCGGCGGGGTCGTGCCCCGCGATCTCCGCCTGCGGCAGCCCGGAGTGCAGGAGGGTCTCCGCGTCCACCGGGACCGGCTGGTCGCCGCAGGCGATGACGTTCTCGTAGTGCATGTCCGCGCCGTCCACCGCGTACAGCAGGGCCAGCAGCGCGCCCTGCCGGCGGTAGAACCGGTCGGCCTCGGTGACCGAGGCGCACCACCGGTGCTCGACGAACTCCAGCCAGCCGTATCCCTCGCCGCGCACCGACCGGGGGGTGCGCAGGCCCAGGCCGGGCACCTTGCCGTTGAGCCAGCCCGCCGCCTCGTCCAGCAGGGAGTGCTGGTCCAGGGGACGGGGCTTGTAGACGACGGCGGCGCCGGAGGCGAAGTGCAGCAGGGCCACGGACCGGCCGCCCTGGTGCGCGTCACCGCGACCGAGGTCCATCCGCACCACGGGACCGGGATCGGTGCCCGCGAACAGCTCGGAGACTAGGACGGAGTAGTCGGCGCCGAGCCTGTCGAGCATCTCGGCCATGGCGTCGGCGGCGTCCACGCAGCTCTGGCCGAGCATCCGGGCCAGGACCGGGTAGCGGGTGAAAAGCCCGGCCAGCCCCCGCCGGGTGCCCAGGTCCGCGGCGAAGGAGGCGAAGCGGTCCCGCGGAGTCGCCCCCGGGAGCCGTCCCGCTGCGCGGGCCCGGTGCAGCTCCCTCACCAGCGTCCGGCCGGCCTGACGGGTGATCCGGTCCCCGAGCCGTTCCTCGAACGCCGCCCGTACCGGGGAGTGTTCGGCCGTGGACCGGCCGGTGCGGGCGGCCACCCGGGACCAGGCGAGCGAGAGCAGGGGACGCAGCGAGGGCAGGAACACCGCGGGCCCCTCCGTGCCGAAACCGGCCGAGCCGTCCGGCTCCACGGGCGCCGCGGCGACCGCGCGCTCGATGTAGCCGGCCCACTCCGGCTCCGCGGCCCGTGCTCCCAGCCGCTCGGGGAGCTCGTCTCCGAGGGCGTGCGCGAGGCCGGTGTCCAGGCCCAGATCCGCCAGCCGGGCGGAGAATCCCGCGTCGTCCCCCACGGCCCACGGCGCCCGGCGGCTCCGGCCGGCCGCGGCCCGTCCGCCCGCGGGCGCCCCCGGGGCGGCGAGCCGCTCGCGCAGGGTCAGCCCCCGCGCCCACCACCAGCGCGGCAGGGACGTGGTCCGGGTTTCTCGCAGAACGGCGGAATCAGTCACAGGACCAACGTCCCAGAGCCCCGGAACCCCCACATGGGGGCAGCGCCCCCATATTCTTCGCGGCCGCCCCCACCGGGCCCGCTCCCGGGGGCCGCGGGGCGTGCCGCCGCCCCTCCCGGCCCCTTCCGCGGCCCCTTCCCGGCCCTCTCCCGGCCCCTTCCGCGGGCCCGGCGGACTCCGCCGCCCGGGCCCGGCGGCACCGGTCGCGCACGGTGGGCGGGCACCGGAGGCAAAGGTGGGGGACAGGACCCGATGCCGCACCCGCCGCACCGGAGCAGCCTGTTGCGCACTGCCCCTGCTCGACCGCCCGCCGCGGACCCGGCGGGTGGATGACCTTCGGAGGATCCGGTGGGAGAACCCGTACCTGTCAGCGTCGTCGCACTCGACCCGGTGCTGGAGGCCGGCACCGTGAGCGCCCTGTCCCTGTGCCCGGAGGTCTCCGTGGCGGTGCCGGGGGAGGAGCCGCGGGTCGTGGTCATGACCGTCGACCGGTTCGCCCGCGCCGAGCTGGACGTGCTGCGCACCGTCCGCGACACCCGGGCCCGGCCCGCGGTGGTCCTGGTCGCCGGTGACCTCGACCGGGGCGAGGCCCTGCACGCCCTCGCCTCCGGCGCCCGCTGCCTGCTGCGCCGCCGGGAAGCCGACGCACCCCGGCTGGCACGCGCCGTCCTCGCCGCGGTCCGGGGCGACTGCACCCTGCCTCCCGACCTGCTCGACAGCCTGCTGGACCGTTCCGCCGACGGCGGCCCGCCCTCCGGCGGGGCGTCGGCCCCCTGGGCCGCCGCGGGCCTGTCGGACCGGGAGCGCTCGGTGCTGCGCATGGTCGCCGACGGCCACGAGACCGGTGAGATCGCCCGGTGCCTGGCCTACTCGCAGCGCACGGTGACGACCATCGTGCACGACATCACGCAGAGGTTCCGGGTCCGCAACCGCGCCCACGCGGTCGCCTACGCGCTGCGGGCGGGCCTGCTGTGAGCGTCGCGCGCGCGGCCGCCGGGCCGCGGACGACGAGGATGCCCGTGCCGCTGTGCCGCGTGGGCGGAGAAGCTCACGGAGGGGACGCTGTGAGCGTCGCGTGCGCGGCTGCCGGGCCGCGGACGACGAGGATGCCCGTGCCGCTGTGCCGCGTGGGCGGAGAAGCTCACGGAGGGGACGCTGTGAGCGTCGCGTGCGCGGCTGCCGGGCCGCGGACGACGAGGATGCCCGTGCCGCTGTGCCGCGTGGGCGGAGAAGCTCACGGAGGGGACGCTGTGAGCGTCGCGCGCGCGGCCGCCGGGCCGCGGACGGGGTACGGGGCCGCACTCCTGCGCCGCGCGGGCGGAGAAGCTCACCGGAGAACACCGTGAGCGCCGCCGCCCGGCTCGTGACCAGGACGGCCGGCCTGCGGGTCCATGTCGTCGCCGCTCGCAGGGGCCCGGCCCCGGCCCGGCTCACCGCGATGCTGCACCAGGCCGGTGTCGCCCTCACGCCGCCCACCGAGGCGTCCGCACGGGACACCGTGGTGGTGGCCGTCGCCGCGACCGTGGAGGACGCCCTGGCCGCCGCTCCGCCGACCGCCCACCGACTGCTGACCGTGTGCGACACCGTCTCGCCCACCGCGCTGCGCCGCGCCATCGGCGCGGGCGCCCTGGCCGTCCTGCGGTCGGCCGACCTCACCCCCGACCAACTCCTCGCCGCGGTGCACGACGCCCACCACGGGATCGGCCGCATCCCCTACACGGCCCTCGTACAGCTGCTCGGCGGGGCCGACGGGCAGCGGCCGGGAGGAGCACCGCCCGCTCCTCCCGCCCTCACCGCGCGCCAGACGGCGGTGCTGGGCCTGATGGCCGAGGGGCACGGCAACGCGGTCATCGCCCGCAAGCTGTCCTGCTCGGAGCACACCGTCAAGAACGTCATCTACGAGCTGATGGCCCGTCTGCAGGTCCGCAACCGTGCTCACGCGGTCGCGCGCGCGGTGCGGCACGGGCTGGTCTGACCGTTGGGCCTCCCGCCCGGTCCGGGCGGGTCACCGCGGGCCGGGCCCGTCCTCCGCGCACGAGCCCCGTTCCCCGCGCACGAGGGCCGTTCAGCGGGGGACGGGGGGCAGGCGGCGGGGCTGGAGGCGCTCCTCGACGGCCGTGTCCCCCTGGCGGGTGACGAGGTAGGCGCTCTTGCCGGGTACTTCCGCGACCGCCTCGGCCAGTTCGGTGCCGCGGTAGACCAGGCCCACCCCGTCGTCGGTGCAGTGGGTGGTGGGCAGGGTGCCGTCGGCGACCAGGCGGTGTACCAGGGGGCGGCGGCCGGGGTCGGTGTCGTAGTGCACGCCGTTGCCGTAGGGCAGCAGGCCCAGGGCGTTGGTGACCGGTCGCAGCTCGGGGCCGAAGGAGTCGGTGGTGCCGCCCCGGAACCAGCAGATCGATCCGGCGCTGACGCCGCTGAGGACGACGCCGGCCTGCCAGGCCCGGCGCAGGACGCGGTCGAGCCCGTGGACGCGCCAGACCGCCAGCAGGTTGGCCACCGAGCCGCCCATGACCCAGACGACGTCCTGCTCCAGGACCGTGCCCTCGACGTCGTCGTGGTTGGGCATGGGGAACAGGTGCAGGGGGGTCAGGTCGAACCCGGCGACGCGGGCGGCCTCGGTCATGCGCGCGGTGAAGTGCTCGGCGTCGCCGATGGCGGTGCCGACGTACAGGACGCGGGGACGGCGGCCGTGGGCGCCGGAGAGCTCCACGGCGTGGTGGACCAGGGAGTCGAAGGCGACCACGGTCCGGCCTCCGGGCCGGTGTCCGCCGGAGGTGGCGACGATGGTGGGCTCCGGAGCGCTCATGGCCCGCGATCCTAACAACCGCCCCCGGCCCCGGTGCGGGCCCCGGAGGGGGCCGGTGGCCGGAACCCGTCCCGCACCGCGGACGCGTGAGGCGGCCGGGGGGATCTCTTCGAAGGCGTGAACTGCGTCTCACCCGGGCGGCCCGCGCTTGCCTATGCAACGAGTTGCATATCAGGATCGCGGTATGGCGCTCGAACACGCGATCCTCGTCTCCCTCCTGGAGAAGCCGGGCTCCGGCTACGAGCTGGCCCGTCGGTTCGAGCGGTCCATCGGGCACTTCTGGACCGCCACCCACCAGCAGATCTACCGCGTCCTCAAGCGCATGGAGGCCGACGGCTGGGTCGATGTGCGCGACGTGCGGCAGCGGAGCCGGCCGGACAAGAAGGAGTACTCCGTCTCGGCCTCCGGCCTGTCCGCCCTGACCGGATGGCTTCACGAGCCGGTCCAGCCGGAGAGCGTCCGGCACGAACTGGCCGTGAAGGTCCGCGGAGCGGCCTTCGGCGACCCGGCCGCCCTGATCGGCGAGGTCGAGCGGCATCAGCGGATGCACCGGGACCGGCTCGCGCACTACCTGGCGGGAGAACGGCGGGATTTCGGCGGGAGCGGCACCGCCGGGGAGCCCGGTGCCGGAGCGTCCGGTCCCGGAGACCCCGATGCCGGACGGGAACTCCAGCACGCGGTCCTCCGGGGAGGGATCGCCTACGAGCGGATGATGATCGCCTGGCTCGACGACGTGCTCGCCACCCTCCACCGGCTCGCCTCCCGCCGGCGCCCCGGGCCTGCCTGTGGGCAGCCGGCCGGGACCGGCCCGGCTGCCGGCCCCGCCTCCGACCCAGCCTCCTGATTCCCGCACCCCGCACCCCGAACCGGAAAGAGCACCCATGGCCGACCCGCTGCTGTTCAACCCCCGCGCCTACGACCCGGAGCACTTCGACCCGGAGACCCGCAGGCTGCTGCGCGCCACCGTCGACTGGTTCGAGTCCCGCGGCAAGCGCAGGCTGACCGAGGACTACCGCACCCGCGCCTGGCCGGCGGACTTCCTCTCCTTCGCCGCCCGGGAAGGGCTGTTCGCGACCTTCCTCACCCCCGCCTCCGAGAACGGCGGCCGGCAGGACGCGCGCTGGGACACCGCGCGGATCGCGGCGCTCAACGAGATCCTCGGGTTCTACGGACTGGACTACTGGTACGCCTGGCAGGTCACCATCCTCGGCCTCGGGCCGGTCTGGCAGAGCGGCAACGCCGCGGCCCGCGCCCGCGCCGCCGAACTGCTCTCCCAGGGCGAGGTGTTCGCGTTCGGCCTGTCGGAGAAGGCCCACGGCGCCGACATCTACTCCACCGACATGCTGCTGGAGCCCGACGGCGAGGGCGGCTTCAGGGCGAACGGATCCAAGTACTACATCGGCAACGGGAACGCCGCCGGCCTCGTCTCCGTCTTCGGCCGCCGCACCGATGTCGAGGGCGCGGACGGCTATGTCTTCTTCGCGGCCGACAGCCGCCACCCGGCCTACCACGTGGTGAAGAACGTCGTCGACTCGTCGAAGTACGTCAGCGAGTTCCGCCTCGAGGACTACCCGGTCGGCCCCCAGGACGTCCTGCACACCGGACGGGCCGCCTTCGACGCCGCGCTCAACACCGTCAACGTCGGCAAGTTCAACCTCTGCACCGCCTCGGTCGGCATCTGCGAGCACGCGATGTACGAGGCGGTCACCCACGCCCGCAACCGGATCCTCTACGGCCGCCCCGTCACCGCCTTCCCGCACGTGAGGCGGGCGCTGACGGACGCGTACGTCCGCCTGGCGGGAATGAAGCTGTTCAGCGACCGCGCCGCCGACTACTTCCGCTCCGCGGGCCCCGACGACCGCCGTTACCTGCTCTTCAACCCGATGACGAAGATGAAGGTGACCACCGAGGGCGAGAAGGTCGTCGACCTGATGTGGGACGTCATCGCGGCCAAGGGCTTCGAGAAGGACACCTACTTCGCCCAGGCCGCCGTCGAGATCCGGAGCCTGCCGAAGCTGGAGGGCACGGTCCACGTCAACCTCGCGCTGATCCTCAAGTTCATGCGCAACCACCTGCTGGACCCGGCCGCGTACGAGCCCGTGCCCACCCGCCTCGACGCCGCCGACGACGCCTTCCTCTTCCGGCAGGGACCGGCCCGCGGCCTGGGCTCCGTCCGCTTCCACGACTGGCGTCCCGCCTTCGACGCCTACGCCCACCTGCCCAACGTCGGCCGCTTCCGCGAGCAGGCGGACGCCCTGTGCGAGTTCGTCGCCGCCGACGCCCCCGACGAGGAGCAGAGCCGCGACCTCGATCTCCTCCTCGCCGTCGGCCGGCTGTTCGCCCTGGTCGTGCACGGCCAGCTGATCCTGGAGCAGGCCGGACCGACGGGCCTGGACGAGGACGTGCTCGACGAGCTGTTCGCCGTCCTCGTCCGCGACTTCTCCGCGCACGCGGTCGAGCTGCACGGCAAGGACTCCGCGACGGCGCGGCAGCAGGCCTGGGCCCTGGACGCGGTCCGGCGCCCCGTCGCCGACGACGCCCGGTCGGCGCGCGTGTGGGAGCAGGTCGAGGCCCTCTCCGGGGCTTACGAGATGGCTCCGTGAGCGGTACGGGGACGTGATCCGCGCCCCGGGTGGACGGCGGCCCCGCCGCCGTCCACCCGGGGCGCGGGGGCCTCACCGCCGGGGCCCGGCCCCCTCGGTCACGAACGCCCGCCTCCGCGCACGGCGCCGTCCGTGGAGGCATCGGCGTCATCGGCGTCATCGGCGTCATCGGTGTTCCCGGGCTCCCAGCGCAGCAGATCTCCCGGCTGGCACTCGAGTACCTCGCAGAGCGCGGCGAGCGTGGTGAAGCGCACGGCCTTGGCGCGGCCGTTCTTGAGCACCGCCAGATTGGCGGGTGTGATCCCGACGCGGCTCGCGAGTTCGCCCACGGACATCTTCCGTCTGGCCAGCATCACGTCGATGTCGACGACGATCGGCATCAGATCACCTCCTCCAGCTCGGCCCGCATCCGCGCCGCCTCGACATCGCGCGCCACGGCCTGGGCGAGCAGCATCCGCAGCACGAGCACGACGAGCGCCACCCCGAAGACGGCCAGGCAGACCCCGCCCAGCAGGAGGACGACACCCGGCGCCACGGCTTCACCCGGCGCGAGGACCACGCCGAGGGCGAACACCAGGAGCGCGGCCGCGACGAAGGCGCCGATCACGATGTGCACGTAGCGGAAGGCGGCGTGGGAGAACACGGTCCCGCGCCGCACCATCGTCACCAGCCGCCATACGCAGACCAGGACGACCTGGGCCGTCACGACGCCCAGGACCGTGATCACGAGGAACGGAGCGCGCAGGTGCGCGAGTTCCGGGTCGAGCCCCTCCAGATCGGCGGCCAGCAGCGGCACCATCACCGCCTGCACGAACACCGAGCCGGCGAGCAGAGCCGCGAGCACGGCACGCAGCGCGAGCACCGTCAGTCTTCCCATCACATCTCCCCATGTCGAGTTGCGATGGAAATCTATCGAGATTCGATAGGTCGAGCAAGAGGGGCGCCCCGTCCCCAGGGGGCGGCGCCGACTTCTCCGGAGTGCAGCGCGGGTGGTGGACGGCGGACGGGGGAGACGCAGATCACCCCGGGGCGTGTCACAGGGAGCCGGGCTGTCCCGTCCCAGGGGTTGCATCCACCCGACGACCGCGGAGGAGCACACCATGGACGCGCGACTGGCCGCCTCCGCCTTCCCCCGTACGGCCCGGGTCGGTGTGACGCTCGAGCCGCACGACATCAACGGCCTGCCGGGCGCGGTCTTCCGCGACCGGGACGGCAAGGTGCTCAACACCCTGTCACTCGACGTGCTCGACGGGCGCATCCAGACGGTCCGCCCGGTGATCAACCCCGACAAGCTGGGGCGCGTGGGCCCGGTGGCGGATGCCCGGGCCGTCGACCGCGAGACGAGGCGGGTCCGTCGGCAGCCCGGCTGATCCGCTGCGGCCGGCCGGGTTCCCGGTGACGGAGCGGCAGGGGGCTGCTGTTCGGAGTATGCCGGAGTGCCGTCCGGGTCGGCGTCCGGGTCGGCGTCCGGGGCATACCGGATGCCGGCGGGGCCCGGCCCGGGCACCCTGAGGGCATGACCCTGCGTACCCGTACCCGCACCCGCACCCGTACTCGCCTCGGGCTCGTCGTGCCGGTGGCCGCTCTCGTGCCGCTCCTCGGGCTGCTCCCCGCGGCGGTCCTCCCCGCCGGGGACGTTTCGCCCACCGTCCCGGCCTCCCGGGGGATTCCGGCGACCGGCTCGCAACGCCCGGCCCACGTCGTCGACGAGGAGCGGATCGGCCCCCGGCTGCTCGACCTGACGATCCGGTCCCCGGCCCTTGCGGGCACCGGAAAGGTACGGCTGCTGACCCCGGACGGCTGGGACTCGCGGCGTCCCGGCGACCGGTGGCCGGTGCTCTACCTGCTGCCCGACGGCAGCGGGGACCACCGCGTCTACAACGACGACTACCACATCGAGGACTGGCCCGAACTGCGCGGAACGCTCGTCGTCGTGCCCTGGATGCCGTTCTACGGCTTCTACAGCGACTGGTGGAACGACGGCAAGGGCGGCGCCCCGGCCATCGAGACCTTCCACCTCGACGAGGTGATCCCCATCCTGGAGCGCGACTACGGGGCCGGACGGCAGCGGTCGGTCGCCGGCCAGTCGCAGGGCGGGTACGGGGCCGTCAAGTACGCGGCGCGCCGCCCCGGGATGTTCGAGGTGGCCGCCAGCTTCGGCGGCTTCCTCCATCCACTCCAGTACCCCGAGGCGGTCAGCGGCGGCGCGGAGTACCTCGGTGTGCCGTGGCGGAGGATCTGGGGCGACCCGGTCCGGCAGCGCCGCGTCTGGCAGCACAACGACCCCTACCACCTGGCCGAACGGCTCCGCGGCACGCGGGTCCACATCGCCGCCGGGGACGGCACCCCGGGCGCCCTGGACCCGCCGGGCACCGAGCCGGACCCCGACATCCCCGGCCTGGCGGACCTGGCCCCGCTCTACCCGGACGAGGTGATCTCGCTGACCGAGGCCGTCATGGGGGACGAGTCCCGCGCCGTGGCCCGCCGTCTCCAGGAAGCCGGAGTCCACGTCACCACCCACTTCTACCGGGGCACCCACAGCCCGCCGTACTGGGAACGCGAGCTGCGCCGGATCCTGCCGGTACTGCTCGATCCGTGAACACCAGGCCGATGGAACGGCGTTCAGCGGTGTGGAGGCGGCCGGCGGCTTCAGCCGCATGGTCCCGGCCCTCGCGACGGCGGGGGAGCCACGGCGAGCCTGCCGCTCCGTCACCCGGCGGTTTCCGGGGTCAGCGCCGCTCCGCCTCCAGCAGGGCCCGCGCCGCCCGTACCACGGCGGCGTTGTCCGCGGCGGGCGAGCCGTCCGGCAGGTCCAGGACGTCCTCCAGGCCGATCCGGGTGTCCAGGCCCAGCCGGGCCGCCAGCCGCCAGCCGCAGCACGGGCCAGGCGCCGCCGTCCTCCCCGTGGAGCAGGACCGGAGCGGACAGATTCCCGGGCAGCTCCGCCAGCAGAGCCGAGGCGGTGCCGGACGCCGTCGCCGGATCGGTGTCGGTGACCTCGGCGAGCACCCGCAGCACGCGGCCCGCCAGCGGCGAGGCGCGAAAACGGCGGGCTCCGTCCGTCCCCGACCAGATGCCCGCCTCCACCCCGATGCCGCCCTCCAGCAGTGCGCCGGCCACCTCCTCGGCGCCTTCCTCGTGCCAGTTCACCGAGGCGTGGTCGGGCAGCACCGGCCAGGAGCGGACGAGCGCGGCGCGCCGGACGGGGTCCGGGGCGGCCCACGCGCCGGTGGTGACTCCGATCCGCACCCCGGCCGGCACGGCCCGGCGCACCGCCGTGACCGCCCGCGCCACCGCCGACGGCTCCAGGGTGTCCGCGCCCTCGGCGTCCTTGGGGTGGAGGTGGACGTCCTCCGCTCCGGCGGCCACCGCGCGAGCGGCCTCGGCCGCCAGCTCCGCGGGAGACAGGGGAAGGGAGGAGCACTCGGCGCGGGTCCGCGCTCCGTTCGGGCACACCTGCAGCATGCCGACGACTATGCCGGACGCGGCGCGCGGCGCAACCGCGGACGGAGATGGAGTCCGGCCGCGCAGAGAAGGTGAGCGAGCCAGCCGGCGGCGATCGCGGCGGCCCTGCCGTGGTCCTGGACCAGGTGGCCGGCGGTGAAGAACGCGAACAGGCAGACGCTGTTGCGGACGAAGTGACGGGTGAAGTTGCCCAGGTCGTGGCGGGACTCGATCGCTGTGAGGATCCCCGAGTAGGGGAAGGTGACCACCAGGCCTTTCAGGAAGCGGCCGGCGCCGACCATCAACAGCGCTCCGGACGCCGCGGTGCCCAACTTCACCAGAGCGCGCGGGCGCGGCGGAGCGGGCCCGGCCGGGCGGTCCGTACGCGGCGGGAGCATCGCTGTGACTGCCAGCCACAGCGTGCACACGGCAATCAGCACCGGGACGAACGGCAGAACCGGTAGCAGCGTGAAAGCCCGGCTCAACAGGAGGTAGGCGATCACCCCTGCCGCATCGGCCGCCAGTATGTGCCAGCCGCACCGCGCGTGCAGTACGGCCGTGACCCCGAAGAAGGCGTACAGCGCGGTCACGCCCAGCAACTGACCGCTGTCGACACGGACCCCGGTGGTGAGCAGGACCACCGTCATCGGCAGCGGCAGGCTGTAGACCAGCGCCCGCCACCGCACCGGGCGGATCATGCTGACGGCCCACACCGTGAGGGTGACGGCCGCACCGGCCGCCAGCAACCGGAGCATCTACCGGTCTCCGGCCGGGACCAGCCGCCGGAAGAGGCGGCGCAACTCGTGGACGTCCTGAGCGTTGGCCAGGAACAGGTTGCCCATGATCTGACCGCGGCTGTTCGTCTGGGCCCGCCAGGCCTGCCGGTCGTCCCAGATGGCGAAGTTGAGGTGGAGAGCGGGGTCCTGGTCCTGGTGCCGGACGAAGACCTCCACGACCTCCACCCCATGCCGCCGCTGCTCCGCCATCAGCTGCGCCACCTCGTCGGTGCGCCGGTCGATGATGAAGACCCGCCTGATGCGCACCCCCCTGGCCAGGGCGTCGAGATTGGCCTGCCAATAGGCGGACCCCACCCCGTCGCGCCACCACACGGGTTCACCGACGATGTTGGTGACCGCGTCCAGCCGGTGCAGACAGGCGTGGGTGGCCGCCAGCAGATGCTCGTAGTCGTGCGCGGGCCGCTCGACGCGGCCCCGGCTCAGATCCCCCAGTTCCTCGGCCAGCCGGTGCAGCCGCTGCCGCGCCTCGGCCTCGATCACGCTCCCGGGGTACTCCTCGACGATTCGCCGGGTGGCGCCTGCCGCGGACAGCATCGAGTCGGCGAGCCAGTCGGTCGTCTGCACCAGATCCCTCAACTGGAAACGGCGTTCGGCGCGGGCCGCGGTGTCCAGGACGAGTGAGACGACGGTGACCATCAGCCCGACGAGCAGCGACTCGACGCCGCTGGCCGCACCGGTGACGTCCAGGGCGATGGACAGGACTATGCCGAGGACGATGCCGACCAGCGCTATGGGGTCGAGGTGGGCGGCCAGCCGTATGAGGCCGTTCCGGGACCGATGGCCGGACAGGGGAGGACGCGGCGCGCTCGTCACCCGCACAGGATAGGCCGCAATGGACCGCCGAAGGGGGGACAACGGGCCAACTGGAATGCTCCGAAAGCCATTTGGGACGGCGAGCAGGCGGCTTCGCGCCGGGCGGGCGGCGCGGCGGCCGCCCAAGGGGTCTACGAGCTGGACACCATCGTCGCCGTGGGCGACCGCGACAGGGGGGTGGTCCCTCCGTGCGGCCGGTGCCGCCAGGCCCTTTTCGACTACTTCCCGGCCCTGAAGGTCATCGTCGGCGCCGGTGACCGCCTCCGGACCGTTCCCGTCACCGATCTGCTGCCCGAGAGCTACGTATGGGCCGACCACCAGCCCGACGCCGGGTAGCGCCGTGCCGCTCGCCGCGGCCCGTTTCCGCCGGTGGCAACCGGAGGCCGCTGTACGGGGCCGGCTCACGTGCCGTACCGCGTCGCCGGCAGCGCGAACACGGCCGCCAGGAGCACCGTGGACAGGAAGCCGGCGGTCCAGGCCATCGCGAGCCGATCGGGTCTGGCCGTGATGCCGGGGTTCGGCTGCCGGGCGATGTAGTCCCTGAGTACCCGGGCGCCGGACCGGGGAGGCGGGCAACCCCAGGGATCCGCGGACGAGGCCGGTGGGAGGTAAACGGGTCGACAGCGCCCCTCCGCGCCCGGCAGAGTGGCCGCCCGTGACGAGCAGTGAACTGTGGACCCGCGAGAGCGCCGAGCGCTACGACGCCGAGGAGGCCGAGCTGTCCTCGGCCGCCGTTCTCGGGCCGACCCTCGCCTTCCTCGCCGAACTCGCCGGCGACGGCCGGGCGCTGGAGTTCGCCATCGGAACCGGGCGAGTGGGCGTCCCGCTCCGGGAACGCGGCGTGCCGGTGGCGGGCATCGAACTGTCCGAGCACATGGCGGCCGTCCTGCGGCGCAAGATCGACCAGGAAACGCTGCCGGTCGTCATCGGGGACATGGCCACGACCGTCGTCCCCGGCGAGTTCACACTGGTCTACCTCGTCTACAACACCATCACGAACCTGCTCACGCAGGACGAGCAGGTCGAGTGCTTCCGCAACGCCGCACGTCATCTGAGGCCCGGCGGCCGGTTCGTCATCGAGCTGGGCGTGCCGCCGCTGCGGTCCCTTCCGCCCGGCCAGGTCGCGGTGCCGTTCGACGTCTCCGAGCGGCATCTGGGCTTCGACACCTTCGACCTGGTCGAGCAGATTCTCGTCTCGCACCACTTCACCCGCGACGGCGACGACGGCCGCTACCGCCGCGGCAACTCCCGGCACCGGTACGCCTGGCCCGCCGAGCTCGACCTGATGGCGCGGATCGCCGGGCTGGAGCTGGAACGGCGCGTCGCGGACTGGGACGGGGCGCCGTTCACCCAGGACTCCGCGAAGCACGTCTCCGTGTGGCGCAAGCCGGTCTGAGGCGGGCCACTGCCCGGCCCGCCCCGGCCCGCCCACCGGCCGGGGCGGTGGGCCTCGTGCTCCGGACTTCGGCGGCGCCCCACCGTGGTCACCGTCCCGTCCGGGCCGCCGCCAGACCGTCGACGGGGATGCCCAGCCGGCCGGCCACGGTGGTGAGGGCCGCTCCCAGGGGAAGCGCGACCCGGGTGAGGGCGTGCCCGTCGCCCCGGGTCGGGTCCCGGTTGACGATCAGTACCGGCTTCCCTTCCCGGGCCGCCTGGCGGACGAACCGGAGCCCGGACATCACCGTCAGCGACGAACCCAGGACCAGCAGCGAGGACGCCTCGCGGACCAGCCTGCGGCAGTGCTCGACCCGTGGGGGCGGAACGGCTTCGCCGAAGAACACCACGTCCGGTTTGAGGACGCCGCCGCAGACCGCGCAGGGCACCACGCGGAAGTCCCCGACCTGTTCGTCGGTGAGATCGGCGTCACCGTCCGGATTGATTCCCGCGGCCACCGGCTCGAAGCCCGCGTTGGCCTCCTCCAGCCGCCGGGCGAGTTCGCGGCGCGGGCCGGAGGCCCCGCAGGAGAGGCAGACGACCCTGGACAGGCTTCCGTGGAGCTCCACGACGCCCTCGCTGCCGGCGGCCTGGTGCAGGCCGTCGACGTTCTGGGTGATCACGCCCGAGAGCAGGCCGTGCCGCCCGAAGGCGGCCACGGCCCGGTGCCCGGCGTTGGGACGGGCGCGGCCGAAGGTACGCCAGCCCAGGTGGCTGCGCGCCCAGTACCGGCGCCGGGCCCGGGCGCAGGCGGTGAAGTCCTGGTAGGTCATGGGGGTGTGCCGGCTCAGGCTCCCGCCCACGCCCCGGTAGTCGGGGATGCCCGACTCCGTGGAGAGGCCCGCCCCGCTGAGCACCAGCACACCGCCGGCGCCCAGCGCGTCGGCGACCGGCTCCAGGTCCGTGGTGCCCGGCGGCAGGTCCTCGGTGGGGGTCCAGCTCAGTGTGGGGCGCATGCGCATGCCGCCAGGGTACGGAACGGGCCGCGCCCAGTCGTTCCCACCGACCGGCGGGACGGCCCGCCGTGCCGCGGCGTTCCGGGCTCAGCCGGCCAGCGAGCCGGCGAAGATCTGCCAGGCCAGCAGTGACTTCGCCACGAGGCTGAGGACCAGGTAGGCCTTCTCGCCGTACGCGTAGTCGGACCACCGGCCGACTTCGCGGTACTGGAGCCACTGGTTGAGGCCGAAGCTGAAGAAGAGGGCGGCCTGGACGAGAACGATCCCGTACACGAAGCCGGGGACGGTCTCGGCCGCGACGATGTTGTACGCGATCGAGATCCACGGCGTCACGCCCACCAGCGTTCCGAACCAGAACGGGAGCATCGTGGTCGCCGTCCGTCCCGGCGGGTTCGTCATCTCCTCGACCCAGCCGAAGAGGATCATCCCGACGTTGGCGCCGGCGACGGTGATGACGGCGTTGACGCTGGTGATGCCCGAGTAGAACCCGATGAGGAGCACCATCAGGGTCGCGCTCAGCGCGTACTCCAGCCACCGGAACCGGTTGATGCCGCGCCTGAGGTCGCGTTCGTAGGTGCCGCGGAACACCGTCGCCGTCAGCAGGTGGTCCAGTGCGGCCAGGGCGAGGAAGACGGCGACGGCCCAGCCGATCGGCACGTCGAACAGCGCTTCGGGAGCGGGGGCCTCCGTTCCCGGTGGACCCTCCGGGACGGAGGACGTGACGGTGATGGAGAAGTCTCCGGCGAGCAGGACGATCGCCGCGGCCTGCACCAGGTGCAGCAGCGTGAGCCCCAGGTTCCACGCGCGGAGCCCGGCAAGGCGTTCGGGGGTGACCCCCGCGGCCACCGGTGTGCCGTCCTGTCTCCTCACGGTTCCTCCCGGGTCCGACGCCGCCGCACGTCTGCATGGTCGTACCGGCGGGGCGGGGACCGCGGCAGTCGCGGCGCCGCCCCGCCGGAAGTCACCGCGGTGGCCCAATCTCCGGCCCGCGGACCGGGCGGGCGCGTTCGGGTGGGTCTCCAACGGGCGGAGCCCGCCGGGACCGGGACGTGCCGCACCGCTGTGGAAAGCGGGGAGGGGGTGGCGCCAGAGCCGGGCGGCCCGGCGCAGGACCCGTCTCCTCCGCCTCCGGCCCGTCCGGGCGGGGACGAGGCATGCCTGCGTGCTCACGCGTGAGCGGGGTCGGCGAC
Source organism: Streptomyces nanhaiensis (assembly GCF_046614825.1). NCBI lineage: Bacteria > Bacillati > Actinomycetota > Actinomycetes > Kitasatosporales > Streptomycetaceae > Streptomyces > Streptomyces nanhaiensis. The sequence continues at coordinate 3,343 of NZ_JBKJFM010000056.1, read as the reverse complement.
CGGCGTAACGCGAATTGTCATGGCTTTGGCATGTGCGTCCATCTGCGGGATATCCGTGTCGCACGGGGACGACAGCCCGCTCCATGACCGGGAGTGGCGCAACCAATGGCCTCACGGAACGGAAAGAGCACTTCCATGGAAGCAACATCGGTGTCGCTGGCCGCAGTCGACTTCAGCGGCGGGGTGTCGGACGCCTGGCGGTCGGTGGCGACGTTCGTGCCCAAGCTCGCCGCTTTCCTGGTGATCCTGCTGGTCGGCTGGTTCATCGCCAAGGTCCTGGCCAAGGCCGTCGACAAGGTGCTGGAGCGGGTCGGCTTCGACAAGGCGGTCGAGCGCGGCGGCGTCGCCAAGGCGATGGAGCGGTCCAAGTACGACGCCTCGGACATCATCGCCAAACTGATCTACTACGCCGTGGTGCTGATCACCCTTCAGGTGGCGTTCTCGGTGTTCGGGCCGAACCCGATCAGCGACCTGCTGAGCGGCGTCGTCGTCTGGCTGCCCAAGGCCGCCGTGGCCATCGTCATCGTCGTCATCGCAACCGCGATCGCCGCCGGCGTACGCGACCTGATCCGCGGTGCGCTGGGCGGTCTGTCCTACGGCAACCTGCTGGCCACCATCGCGTCGGTGTTCATCATCGCGCTGGGCGTGATCGCCGCGGTCAACCAGATCGGCGTCGCCGTCACCGTGACCATGCCGGTCCTGATCGCCGTCCTGGCCACCATCGGCGGCATCCTGGTCGTCGGGGTCGGCGGCGGCATGGTCAAGCCGATGCAGCAGCGCTGGGAGCGCTGGCTGAGCAACGCCGAGCAGCAGGCAGGTGCCGCCCGCGGCCAGGTTGAGGCCTACCAGCGCGGCCGCCAGGACGCCCTCGGCGCCACCCCGGTGCAGCAGACCGGCGCGGGCCACGGGACGGCGGCCCACCCGCAGACCGGAGGCCAGCGGCCCCCGGCCCAGTACTGACACCCTGAAGTACTCTTCCCCGCACTGTCCAGGGGCCCGGTGGGCGACGTCCCGTCAGTCGCCGACCGGGCCCCTGGCCGTTTCCCGCCGGCCATCGCCGTGACCGATGCCACGGCCGTAGCGGGTTCACCCGGCCGGCGGTCACACTACGGTGAGAGGGTGTCCCAGGCTTCGTACGCGTCCGACCCCCTGGCCTGGCTCGCGGCCCGTTACGGCCCGGCCCTGCCCCGGCTGACCCGCGAACCGGGCCTGCTGGCCGCCGTCGACCAGCACCGCGCCGCCCTGCGCGACGCCCTGCCCCGGATGCGCAGCCAACTGGCCGACTACCTGCTGGGCTTTCTCGACGAACTGCACCTGCACGGCTGGCGCCCCGAGCACGGCGACGCCTTCCCCTTCGCCCGTCTGCTGGCCGCCTGCCACCTCGCCGACCAGCACGGCATGTTCCGCATCGCCGAGCCCAACACCTGACGGCCGCGGCGGCACCCCGCCCCGGCGCACGGGCGCGGCCGAGGAACCCGTCCGGGGATTTCCGTGTCAGGGCAGGTCCAGGGCCCAGGTCTGCAGGACGTAGGGCCGCCCCTTCTCCTCGCCCTCGATCAGCGGCACGTCGAGAAGGCTGAAGCCCGCCTTGGCGGCCACGGCGACGCTGGCGGCGTTCTCCGCCTCCAGTTCCAGGATCACCTGTTCCGCGCCCAGCCGCTCGAAGGCGTACGCGGCCATCACCCGCACCGCCCGTACGGCCAGCCCCCGGCCCCGGTGCGCCGGGCCGACCGCGTAGCCGATCTCCGTGCCCTCGGGGGCGCGACGCAGCATCACCTCGCCGAGCGGCGCGCGGCCGTCGGTGGTGATGGCGAGCAGGACGGCCGTGCCGTCCGCCCGCAGTCGCCGGGCCCGGTCCAGCCGCGTACGGGCGGCCGCCTCGTCGAAGGGGGAGGCGATCGGTGTCCAGTACGCGATGTCGGGGTGGTCGAACAGGTCCGGCATCGCGGCCACGTCCGCTTCCGTCCAGTCCCGCAGGACGAGCCCCTCCCCGGTGAGCTCGATCCGGTCGGGAAAGGGCGATGCGGTGCTGCTCATGGCGGAGGACCTCCCTGGCCTGCTCAGGACGAGGCAGCATAACCAGGGACGGCCACCGGCTCACCGGGGTTCCCGGGGGTGTCTGCCGAGTCGGCACGGAGCACGACGCCGCGGCGCCGTGGCCGGATCGCCGACCCGCCCGCCGGGGCGCGGGAGCGGGGGCGCCGGATCAGCCTCTCCGGAAGAACTCCACCTCCGCCAGGGCCAGATGACGGTCCGTGGTGAGATCGACGGCCGAGCGCAGGACCAGACGTACCGTCTTCACGTCGCCGATCCCGACGTGGAACGTCTGAGGGCCCGGTTTGTCCCCGAGGGTGAGTTCCTCGTGGTGCCTCGTGCCGTCCTGCCTCGTCACCTCCAGGTCCAGGCGGAGCGCGCGTGCCTGGCGGGCGTACTCCTGGGGGGAGGTGGACGCGCCGTTGGTGATGATCAGATCGACCAGCCGGAACGGCGTGCGGAACGTGTAGGTCACCCGGGCGCCCGGTGCGGGTGCGCCCCAGTAGCGGTTGCTCAGCCCGTCCGTGGTGTTCGCCGCCGGGTGCCGGGGGACCTCGGCGCTCGCCTCTGTGTCCACCGGGGTCACGGGCCTGGGTCTGCTCATCTTGTCCCGGGCGTCCTCGAGCACGGCGCGTCCGGCCGGCAGCAGCAGGAGTCCGCCCGCGCACAGGGCCGTCACCACGGCCAGGATCACCAGGAACCGCACCGCCCGGCCCGATCCCGCCCGCACCCGGCGGCGGAGCGGCCACACGGTCCGCCACCACGGCAGCGGGGCGGGCCCGGCGGCGGGGTTCAGCACGGCCGCGCAGCGCCGGCAGAACCGGCGGTCCGGCGGGTTGGGCGTGCCGCAGGAGGGGCAGGGCGTCCCCGCCACCTCGTCCGGCACCGCCGCGGGGCGTACGACGGGGCGCGGGGCCACCGGCTTCGCCGGGTGTACGGGCTGTACGGGCTCCGGCGCCGGAGCCCCGGGGGCGGGGGTTTCCCCGGCGCGGGCAGGGCCGGGGCCGGTCCGCGGGGGAGAGCTCGTGCTCTCCCCCCGGCCGTGCCCGGATCTCCGGCCGGTTCCGTCTCGTAGGCGGGACGCGTCCGCCTTCTGCCCGCCGACCGCGAAGACCTCGCGGCCGGCGAGGGGGCGATGGGTCACCGCCAGGTGAACAGCGTGCCGGCGGAGGGCACGTCGACGCCGTCGGCCACGTCGGCGAGCGCGTCGGGCGTGGCCTCTAGGGACACGACCGGGCACACCGGCGACTGCCCCGCGGCCTCCGCCTCGACCGGGTCTCAGAGGACCACCGGGTCACCGCGGCGCACG
>NZ_JBKJFM010000055.1:0-32657 GCF_046614825.1 Streptomyces nanhaiensis | reverse complement strand
GCCGGGGCAGCCGGGGGCGCACCCGGTGCTCGGCGGGGGCCAGGTGCCGCTCGGCGACCGCCGCCCACACGGCGGCGGCCGTCGCCCCGCCGTCGGCCAGCGGCAGGGAGCAGCAGCCGCCGAGCCAGTTGTGCCCGGTGCGCTTCAGGTAGCGGGCTATGCCCGCCCACATCAGGGCGATGACGGCGCCGTCGCGGTGGTCGGGGTGGACGCAGGAGCGGCCCGCCTCCACCAGGTCGCCGCGCAGGCCGGCGCCGTCCAGCAGACCGTCCAGCTCGAACTCGCCCTCGGCGTACAGCCGTCCGGCCGCGCGCGCCCGCTCCGGCGGCAGCAGCCGGTAGGTTCCCACCACCTCCCCGGTCGCCCGCTCCCGCACCAGGAGGTGGTCGCAGTGGGCGTCGAAGGGGTCGGTGTCCAGACCCGGTTCGGGGCCGGCGAGGCGGGCGCCCAGCTCCCCGGCGAAGACCTCGTACCGCAGGCGCTGCGCGGCCCGTACGTCCGCCTCGTCGCGGGCGAGGGAGACGGTGTATCCGTCGCCGCGAGGAGCGGGGGCGGGTGCGGGGGCGGGTGCGGGGGCGGGTGCGGGCGCGGATGCGGATGCGGAGGAGGGCTGGGCGGGGACGCCGGAGAGGGTGGGAAGGGCGGCGGGTACGGGTACGGCTGGCACGGCGGAAGCGGACACTGCGGGTCCTCCTGGTCCGGGCGGCGGTGGATCGCCGGTCCCGCCGTGTGGCGGGACCGGCTCTCCCCCTTTCTTCGCCGGGCCGGCTGGACTGCGCGTGACCGCTCCGGGGAGCGGGGGTGTGCGCCGACTGAACACACGCCCCGGCGCGTACGGAGCGCGGACGGTGCCGCGTCACCCGCGCGGGGCAGAGGGACATGAAACCGCCCGTCCCGGTCAAGGGATGGAGTGAGAGGTCACCAGGCGGCGCGGCGGCGCCCGGCCGGAGGGACGGCGAGCGATGCGGACGATGCGGACACGGCTGCGGGCGCGGGGCCGGGTGCTGGCGGCGGCGGTGGCGTGCGCCGCGCTGCTGACGGGCTGCCCGGGGGCCGGAGACGGTGACGGTGACGGGGAGCGGAACGGCCGCTCCCCCTTCACCGGTGAGAGCGTGGCCGACGCCTCGGCGCCGGTGCTCGCGGTGAAGATCGACAACGTGGCGGCCGCGCGCCCCCAGACGGGGCTGGAGCGGGCCGACATCGTCTATGTGGAGCAGGTCGAGTCGGGGCTGACCCGGCTGCTGGCCGTGTACTCCTCCGACCTGCCGCCCACCGTCGGGCCGGTGCGCAGCGCCCGGGAGTCCGACATCGAGCTGCTGCGGCAGTTCGGCGAGCCGGCGCTGGCCTACTCCGGGGCGCAGTCGGGGCTGGTGCCGGTGCTGGAGGCGTCCCCGCTCCGCCTGGTGCCGCCCGGTGAGGCTCCCGGCGCCTACTCGCGCAGCGCGGACCGCCCGGCCCCGCACAACATGTACCTGGACCCCCGGGCCGCCCTGCGCGAGGCACCCGACGGGGTGAGCGGCGCCTCCGACATCGGCTTCCGCTTCGGCGCGGCGCCGCGGGGCGGCCGGGCCGGCACCGAGGAGGCCGTCCGCTTCCCGGCCGCCCGGTACTCCTTCACCTGGTCGGAGGAGGACGACCGCTGGCTGGTGTCCATCGACGGCCGGGAGGCGACCACCACCGACGGCGGCCGGCTCGGGGCCCCCACGGTCGTCGTCCAGCGCGTGGAGATCCGCGACTCCCGCTTCAGCGACCGCGGCGGCAGTGTCAGCCCGTACTCGGAGACGGTCGGTTCCGGCGAGGCGACGGTGCTGCGCGGCGGCCGGGCGTACGAGGCGCGCTGGTCGCGGCCGTCGGCGGAGAGCGGTACGGAGTTCACCACGCCGGACGGCGATCCGATGACCTTCGCCGAGGGGCAGGTGTGGGTGGTGCTCGCCCCGCGCTGAGCGGCACCAGGGCACACCGGAGCGAGCACGCGCGCGAGTCAGCCCCGGGCGGCGGCGCGGGCGGCGAAGCCTTCCAGCGCCGCCGCCGTCCCCGGACCGGTCATGGGCTCGCCGTGACCGCCGGCCAGCACCGACGGCCGGAGCCGGGCCAGCCTCTCCACCGACTCCCGGGCCGCCGGCCGGTCCCAGGTGGTGTACCACGGCGCCCCCGACAGCCCCGGCCTCGGCACGAGCATCCCCCGCACCGTGGCGATCCGTACCGTCACCAGTGCGTCGCCGCTGATCAGGACACGGTCCGCGGGACGGAAGTACGCGGTGTGCCCCGGTGTGTGGCCCGGCGTGTGGACGCATTCCCAGTCCGGCAGGCCGGGGGGCGCGGCGCGCGGGTCGAAGGCGCGCGCGGCCCCGCCCAGGCCCGCCCCCGCCAGCATCGCCTCGTACCGCCGCCGGCCCGCCGCCCGCATCACCGGCAGCAGGAGCCGGCGGTCGAGCGGTGCGGCGGCGTCCTCGATCGCGGCCGGGTCGCCGGTGGCGAGGGGCAGTTCGCCGGGGTGGAGGTGGACGGGGCGCCCCCACTTGCGCGCCAGCCGCCGGGCGGAACCGGCGTGGTCGGGGTGGCAGTGGGTCAGCAGGACGGCGGCCGGGCGCGAGCCGGGGCCGAACAGGGACGCCGCGGCCCGCTCGACGCGCGGTGCGTCGGCCGCCCAGCCGGTGTCGACCAGCGTCCAGTGCGGGCCGGAGCGGACCAGGTAGACGTTGGTGCGCGTGTGCCCCCACGGCCCCGGGCAGTACACGCCCGGGGCGATCTCCCGCGCCCCCGGCGCGGGTGCGGTACTGCGCCGACGTGTCATCGCACACCGTCCCGTGCGGCCGAGCGGGTCCCCGGGGTTCCGGCGGTGAGTTCGCCGTGGAGACCCGCGCGGTGCGGGTGCCCGCCGCCGCGCCGCCCATTCCCCCGCCGTGCCCCGCGATCCGTACGGCGTGCTAGCCGGGTGCGGTGTGGCGCCGCAGGACGGCGCGGAGGTCGGCCTCGAAGGCGTCGTAGCGGGCGCGCAGCGCCGTGCCCGGCCAGTCGCCGGGCAGCAGGGCGGCCGGGAGCAGGGGGTCGGTGAGCAGGTGGCGCAGGACGGCGGCCGAGACGGTGAAGCGCCGGGCGGGGTCGCCGGCCTCCGCCGCGGCGTCGGCGGCGGCCGTCAGGGCGCGGGCCCGCACCGCCCAGCCGTCCAGGTCCCACAGCGCGGCGGCCAGTTCGGCCGGGTCGCCGTCGGGGGCGCCGGTCAGCAGGGTGCACTGCCCGGTGACGACGGAGGGGCGGGGCCGCAGCAGGTTGGCGGGGCGCAGCCAGGTGCCCTCGCGCAGTTCGGCCAGGCGCAGGTCGGCCATGGCCTGGCGCAGGGCGCCCCGGTCGGCCGCGGCCCGGCGCTCGGCGGTGACGACGGCGATCTCCCACTCCCCCCGCCAGTCGCGGGTGCGGGGCGAGCGGCTGTCGTCCTGGCGGGCCTGGCGCTCCAGCAGGCGCGCGGTGAGGCCGTACGAGCCGTCGGCGGTCTGGGCCAGGTCCCCGGCCGCGACCATCCGCGACAGCGCCACCCGTACCGTGCCCTCCGCGACCCCGAAGAGTTCGCCGACCCGCACCAGGGCCCTGGCGGGCAGGGCGGGCGGGTGGTGGCCGAGCAGGGTGCTGAGCACGATCGAGCGGGCCGTCAGGGGACGCAGGGCGAGCGCCCGGGCGCCGCGGTCACCGTGGGCTCCACCGCGGGTGCCGCCGCGGGTCGCGCGGGCGCCGCCGGGGCCTTCCGCGTCGTCTGTGCCGTCCATGGTCTCCGTGATCCTAACCGCCCGGCGCATTACAGTCTTCCGTCATGCATATGGAATCTGTAATGTCAGGGTGCCGGGCACCGCCCGTCCCCCGCCGCCCGCCGCCCTCGGAGGCCGCCGTGAGCGCCACCCACGAAGTGATCAACCAGCCCCCGCCGCTGACCGGCTTCACCACGGCGGACGACCCAGCCGTGTTCGAGGCCCTGCGCCGCCACGGCGCGCGGTGGGGCGAGGCCGAGGTCCGGGAGCTGGGCGCGCTGGCCGGCGCCCCGGAGGTGCAGGACTGGGCCCGGACGGCCGAGGAGACCCCGCCCCGCCTGCGCACCCACGACCGCTACGGACACCGCGTGGACGAGGTGGAGTTCCACCCCTCCTGGCACCGCCTGATGGCCACCGCCGTCGAGCACGGGCTGCACGCCGCGCCCTGGGCCGACGGCCGTCCCGGCGCCCACCTGGTGCGCGCCGCCAAGTTCCACCTGTGGTCCCAGGCCGAGGCCGGGCACGGCTGCCCGGTCTCCATGACGTACGCGGCCGTCCCCGCGCTGCGCGCCCGGCCGGAGCTGGCCGCCGTCTACGAACCGCTGCTGACCGCCCGCTCCTACGACTTCGGGTCGCGGCCGCCGCTGAGCAAGTCCGGGCTGATCGCTGGCATGTCGATGACCGAGAAGCAGGGCGGCTCGGACGTACGGGCCAACACCACCGAGGCCGTCCCCGCCGGCGACGGCGCCTACCGGCTCACCGGCCACAAGTGGTTCACCTCCGCGCCGATGAGCGACGTCTTCCTGGTGCTGGCGCAGGCCCCCGAGGGCCTGACCTGCTTCCTGCTGCCGCGCGTGCTGCCCGACGGCACCCGCAACGCCATGCACCTGCAGCGGCTGAAGGACAAGCTGGGCAACCGCTCCAACGCCTCCGCCGAGGTCGAGTACGACCGGGCCCTCGCCTGGCCGGTCGGCGAGGCGGGCCGCGGGGTGCGCACCATCGTGGAGATGGTCAACATGACGCGCCTGGACTGCGTCCTGGGCACGGCCGCCGGCATGCGCGCCGGACTGCGCCAGGCCCTGCACCACACCGCCCACCGGCGGGCCTTCGGCGCCAGGCTGGCCGACCAGCCCCTGATGCGCTCGGTCCTGGCCGACCTGGCGATCGAGTCGGAGGCCGCCACCACCCTGGGGCTGCGGCTGGCGGCGGCCGTGGACGCCGCGCACGCCGGGGACGAGGCGGAGGCCGCCTTCCGCCGCCTGGCCCTGGCCGTGTCCAAGTACTGGGTGTGCAAGCGCGGCAGCACGCACGCCGCCGAGGCGCTGGAGTGCCTGGGCGGCAACGGCTACGTCGAGGAGTCGGGCATGCCCCGCCTGTACCGCGAGGCGCCGCTGCTGTCGATCTGGGAGGGCTCGGGCAACGTCGCCGCCCTGGACGTGCTGCGCGCCCTGGCCAGGGAACCGGCCGGTCTGGACGCCGTCCTGGCCGAGGTGGAGGCCGCCGCCGGCGCCGACGCCCGTCTGGACGCGGCCGCCGCCCGGGTGCGGGCCATGCTGCCGGAGCTGAAGGACCCGGCCGGCGCGCAACTGCGCGCCCGTGCCTTCGCCGAGCGCCTGGCCCTCGTCCTCCAGGGCAGCCTGCTGGTGCGCCACAGCCACCCGGCGGTCGCCGACGCGTTCTGCGCCTCCCGGCTGGGCGGGGAGTGGGGGTACGCCTTCGGCACGCTCCCGGCGGGCGCCGATCTCGGCGCGATCCTGGAGCGGGCCGGGACGCGGTGACGGAACCGGGCCGGAGCGGCACCGCCCCCCGCGGCTGGACTCCCCGCCCCTCTTCCTGCCAACCTCTGTGGCGGCAGCGGCCGTTGCCGCCGACCGGACGGCCGGCGACGCTCCGGCACGGTTGCGGCACGGCCCGCACCGCAGCCGCGACCGCGACCGCCCACGACGGACGAGGGGGACCGCTCACCGTGAAGGAACGGGAACTGCGCCGGCGGTGCAGACGGCTGCTCAACGAACTGGACATCCGGCCGCCCCTGGACGTGGCCGAACTCTGCCGCCGCGTGGAGCGTCGGCGCGGCAGGCCCCTGAGACTCGTGCCCCACCCGATCCCCGTTCCGGGCCCGTTCGGCATGTGGATCGGCGCCCCCGCGGCCGACTACATCGTCTACCAGCAGCAGACCAGCGGCGCCCACCAGCGCCACATCATCCTGCACGAACTCGGCCACATGCTGGCCGACCACCACGGCGTCCGCCCCGACCGCCACGAGGAGGAGCTGCTGACCACGCTGCGCCGCGGCACCGAGCACCTCGCCCCCGGCGAGATCCCCGAGCTCGACCTCGACCCGGACGCCGTACGGCGGGCGCTGCGCCGTACCGCCTACGACAGCGCGCAGGAGAGGGAGGCCGAGACGGTGGCCACGATCATCCTGGAATGGGCCTCGGTACTGGACCAGGTGGCCCCGCGGTCGTCCGCCGACGCCACCGCGGAGCGCATCGGCGCGGCCCTCGGCGACCGGCTGGGGTGGCTGTGAGCCTGCTGCTGACCCTGTACGGAGTGGGCTCGTTCCTGGTGCTGGCCTGGATGGCCCACCGGCTGACGCGGGCGCCGCGCGACGTGCCGCTGTGGGCGGTGACCGGGCTGATCGCCTGCTGGGCCGCGGCGTACCCCTTCGGGCTGGCGGCCGACCGCGAGGAGGTGTTCCTGGGGCTGGCGCCCATGACGTCCCGGCTGGTCCAGCACATCCTGGTGCTGGCCGCGGTCAACTGCATGGTCTGCTTCTACCTCTTCTCCGCGCTGGAGCCCGCCCGGGCCCGCAGGCGCGCCGGCTGGTACGCGCTGGCGCTGATGGGCGCGGTGGCCGTCCTCATCGCCGCGGTGGCGGCCACCCCCGCGGGCACCCGCACCCGGGACCACACCGTCACCGGCGTGGCGGTGTTCTTCGTGACGGCCGACATCTACCTCGCCGTCGGCTTCGCCCTGGGCTGGATATGGACGCGGCGCTACGCGCGCATCGCCGAGCCCCGGCTGGCGCGCGGACTGCGGATCACCTCCTGGGGCATGGCCGCCGTCGTCGTGGCCGACGCCCTGTTCGTCCCGGCGGTGCTGATGCGCTGGGCCGGCGGTGACGGCGCGCACGGGTCGCTGGACACCGCGGGCGCCGCGGAGACGACGCTTGGCTGGTTCGGGGCGGTGTTCTTCCTGCTGCCGGGCATCGTGCTGATCCTGGCCGGCATCACCTATCCGGCCGCGGTGATGCGGCTGACCGCGCTGCGCGTGTGGTGGCGGCACCTGCGTGCCTACCACGGGCTGGAGCCGCTGTGGACCGCGCTGCACCGGCAGTTCCCCGAGGACGCGCTGCACCGGGTGCCGGCGCGGCGCTGGCGTGACGTGCTGAGCCCGCACGGGGTGCACCGCCGCTACTACCGGCGGGCCATCGAGTGCCGCGACGGCCTGGTGCGCGTCAGCCCCTACCTCGCCGCGCTGGACGGCGGAAGCGGCGACGGGGACGGGAGCGGCGGTGGTGGCGGGGACGGTGCCGGGGCGGAGGGTGCGGTGCCGCCGGAGCGGCTGGCGGTGCGGCTGCGGGAGGCGCTGCGGGCGCACGCCGCGGGCCGTCCGGTGGACACCTCCGCGGTCCCCGTGGCCGTACCGGCCGAAGGCGGCCTGGAGGCGGACGTGGAGCGGCTGCTGGCGCTGTCGCGGGCACTGCGGGCCGTCGAGCGCGCCGGGCGGGACGCGGCGTGAAGGGGCGGCGCGGCGCGAGAGGCGTTGCTGTGCGAGGCGCGGCGCGAGAGGCGTTGCTGCGCGAGGGGCGGCGCGGCGTGAAGGGGCGGCCGGTCAGCGGCAGATCGGGTCCAGCCGCTCGGGCACCCGCCCGAACCGCTGCTGGAACTGCCGCACGGACTCCTCCTGGACCTCCTGGATCCGCCCCAGCAGCCCGGTCGGATCCTGCCCCGGGTCGGCGAGGAACTCCAGGACCTTCTCGTAGAAGACGCGGCGGATCATGGGCGGCATGACGTCCGAGGCGTCCAGGCAGAGCCTCCCCGCCCTCCGCAGCTCCCGCACGACGCGGCGGCTGACGGTGTCCCCGCCGCCGGCGGGGTAGCTCTCCTCGCCCACGTCCTCGTGGGCGGAGAAGAAGGGGATCTCGCCCCTGGCCCAGCCCTCCTCGTCCTTCGCCCAGATCCGCTGCGCCTCCAGGGAGGCCAGGAAGCGCATCAGCTCCTGGCCCTCGGGGCTCTCCCGGAACATCGCCGCGAAGTCCGCGGAGACCTCCCGGTCGCGGCCGTCGCGGTCGGCGGCTCCGGGCAGCAGCCGGGGCGAGGGGACGAAGTCGGCCTCCGGGGCCCTGGGCCCGTACAGGTGGCGGGCGAAGCTGCCCTGGTGCTCCAGTTCGCAGCCGCCGCCCGGGCCCGTGCCGAAGAGCAGCCCGTTTCCGCCCTCCGGGCCCCGGTGGTCGGTGGCCAGCGCCTCGCGGGCCGTCCTCCCGCCGTCGCCGGACATGAACTCGCCCCAGGTCCGCCAGGCCCGCACCACGGCTTCTCCCGTCCACCGCATCTCACCGGCCGCCCACGCCTCGTAGGCCTCGTGACCGGACTGCTGGAGGAGGACGTCCTCGATCCAGTCGCTGCCGGGCCAGCCGGAGGTGGCGTCGGAGCCCATGCCGACGCACCAGCGTTCCGCGTCCGCGCGCGAGGGGTCCGGCTCCCTGCCCCTCTCGTGCCACACGATGCTCTTGAGGTCGGCCTTCACCGGGATCCAGTGGCGTTCGCCCATCCCGGCGGGCTGCGCCAGCCAGGGCCCGCCGTCGTACTTCTCCTCGTCGACGACCCCTTCCTCCAGGGGCACCAGGAAGCCCTCGCGCTCGTAGTCGACCAGATCGCCGAGGACGGGCAGGACGGCGACGTCGGGAGGGTCGCCGGCCAGCAGGCCGGAGAGCAGCACCTCGCGGGTCGCGGTGGTGCCCTGGTACTCGACCAAGACGCCCTGCTCGGCCTCGAACAGCTCCAGCAGCTCCTCGAAGGACTCCTGCTCCCCTCCAGTCCACGGGCCGAGGACGGTCAGGGCGCGGCGGGGTTCCGCGGCGTCGCGGGCGCAGCCCACCGGGCCCGCCAGCACCAGGAGCAGGGACAGCGCGCCGAGGGCGGCCGTACGCCCCCCGCGCGCGCCTTTCGCAAGCACATCCTTCACGCGTCCTCCCCCCACACGTGCCCTCCTCACGAGCGGAACCTGTACTGGCTCAGGTGCCGTTGCAGCCCGGCCCAGGACAGCAGCGCGACCGCGGCGCCCCCGAGCGGTATGAGCACCGCCCTGCGCTCGCTCCCGGACGTCGCGTCCAGGACCTCCTCGACCTCGGTGCGCGCGCCGGTGACGGTGGTCCTGGCCTCCTCCGGCTCCCCCCTGGGGGCCTCCCCGCGCGCCTCCGTCCCCTGCTGCGGCCCGGCGACCGCCACCAGCTCCCGGCGGGCCTGGTCCAGCCCGTTCTGGGTGTCCTGCGCCCACCGCACCGGCAGCCAGGAGGCCAGCAGGACCGCGCAGGCCAGCAGCAGGAAGGGGTTCAGCCGCTGGGGGAAGCGCCGCTGGAGCTGCCACTGCGCCACGGCCAGTGCCAGCAGCGGCAGGAGCGGGGCCGCGACCGCCGCCCGCCACAGATCCCGCCGGGCGTCGGTGAGCACCGTCTGCTCCCGCAGCCTCCGGAGCTGGTCGCGCTGGATGCCGTCGAGCCTGGAGAGGATGCCGGTCCCCCCGCGGTTGACGATGGTGTCGGCGCTCGCGCTCCACGCCTCGCTCAGCACCTCGTCCTCCGCGTGCTCGATCGCCCGGTCGACGGCCTCCTGGTAGACCATGAGCAGGGCGATGACGGTGCTCAGCTCCCGCTTGCCCTCCTCCCCCGCGACCTGCCGGTCGGCTATCTGCGACAGGCTCTGGGTGGCCGCGGCCATGTAGGTGCGGTACCTCTCGTCGGTGCTGGTGCCGTCGACCAGTTCGGAGGCCAGGTAGTCGCGGGCCGCCAGGTGGGCGGCGACCAGTGCGCCGCGGGCCGCGGCGACCTCCAGCACGGCCGGCGCGGTCCGGTCCCGGACGGCGGCGGGGCGGCGGTGGGTGTCGTCGTACGCGGCGAACAGCACGGCCGCCGCGAGCAGGGCCAGCGCCACCAGCGAGACGAGCTGGGCCACCAGCAGCCGCCTGGTGCCGATCACCGCTCCTCCCCCAGGGGGTGTCCGCAGCTCTCACAGAACCTGTCAGGGCGCACCCACTCCGCACACCGGCGGCAGCGCACGGGCGGCTTCTCGCTGTGCCCGCCGCCCTCGCCTCCGGGACCGTCCCGGGACGGTCCCGGAGGCGAGGGCTCGGTGCCGCCCGCTCGCGGCGGGGGCGCGGTGCGGCTGCTCCTGGCGATCAGCTTCCGCAGATGGCCGGGGTCGACGGCGCCGCGGACGCGCACCAGGCCGACGGCCGCGTTCTCCACGGTCACCAGCGCGCGCAGCCGGTCGAGGTGCGCGGCGTCGTTCAGCTCGTACGCCAGGCGCACCGCGCGACCCAACTCCCTTTCGGCACAGGGAACGTCGTGCCGGCCCAGGGCCGCGCAGCCGGCGCGGGTGGCCTCCTCCAGCTCGGTGTAGCGCCGGAAGTGGCGCCCGGCGTCGCCGAGGTCGGTCGGCGGCGCCTCCCCGACCCACCGGACGGTGATCCGCTCCTCGCGCGGCAGCACCACGCCCGCGGCGTCCTCGGCCTCCAGCCGCAGGGAGGCGATCCGCGCCTCCCGCGCCCCGCGGACGGACGGGTGGCCGGGGTCCACGCGCAGCCGCAGCTCGTACCAGCGGGTCTCGTCGCTCCACGCCCCGGTGGGCAGGAGCGTCCGGCCGCCGTCGCGCACGGCGGTGCCGGTCAGGTCCAGCACCGTCGGGTTGACCTGGCGGAAGAGGGCGACCGACGCCTGGGGCCCGGTGTGCACGGCCAGGGTGAGCCCGGCCAGCGTCCTGCGCGTGGAGGCTCCGACCAGCTCGCGGAAGAGCCGGGTGAGCTGTTCGCCGAGCCCCTCGCCGTCCGCGCCGGGACCGTCCGCGCCCGGGAGGTCCGCGCCCGGGAGGTCCGCGCCCGGGAGGTCCGCGTGCGGTGGCTCGTCGACGACCGCCTCCACCCGCCCGTGCAGCCGGTCGGCGATCTCCCTGAGCTGCTCGGCGTCCCAGCCCTCGCCGATGCCGAGCGCGTCGCAGACGAACTCGCCCGCGCAGTCGTCCAGTACGCGCCGCAGCTCCTCGGCCCGGCCGTGCTGGTCCATGCCGTCGGTGAGCAGCAGGGCGTGCCGGAAGGCGGCGCCGGGGCGCGCGGTGAGCAGTCTGCGGGTCAGCGACAGCCAGGAGGAGATCCGGGTGCCGCCGTGGGCCTCCAGCGCACGGGCGGCACGGGCGCCGTCGGCGCGGGAGGCGGGCGAGGCGGCGACGGTGGCGGGCGAGGCCGGGTCGTGGCGCGGATGGACGACCCGGGCGGTGTCCGTCCCCTCCACCAGGGCGAAGTGGGTGCCGTCCGGAAGCATCTCGATCGCCGCCGCGGCCGCTCTGCGGGCGGCGGCGATCTTGCGGACGGAGGGGTGTCCCATGGAGCCCGAGCAGTCGATGACGATGACCTCGGAGCGCTCCGGGGGGCGGCGCGGCGCGGTGGCGTCCAGCCCCTCCGCCCGGAGCCTCACCATCACCTGCACCTCGTGGCCGCCGCCGGGCGGGCCGCCCCGGCCGGGGGCGTACTGCTCGTGGGCGGCCTCCACCGACATGTCGACGCGCGGGCGGCCGGGGGCCGCCGGTCCGGCCGCCCTCCCCGCGCAGGGCTCCCGCTCGGTGTCGGTCATCGGGTCGGCTCCCTGCTCGTCCGGGGGTTCGTCCGCGGGGTCGTCCGGGGGCCGGCCCGGTGGTCGCGGCGGCCGCCCGGCCGGACGAACCAGGTGCGGGGGAAGACCGCGTTGGAGCAGTCCTCGAGGTGCTCGTGCTGCTCGGGGGTGTTGCCGGGCAGCCGGGCGAGGTCGTGGAAGGACCACGACAGCAGTGTGCGCAGCCCCCGCTCGGCGGGCGGCTCCCCCGGGCCCCCGCCGAACAGCTCGCCGGTCAGCTCCGCCAGATGCGCGCGGTCCTCCTCCCACACGCCTCCCGCACCGCCGCCTGCCGCACCGGCGCCGCCGGCCTCCCGTACGCCGCCGGCGACCCGCTGGACCCAGTCCAGCGCCCACTCGCGGATCTCGGCGGTCAGCCGGGTGCGTTCGGGCCCGACGTCGGCGCCGCCGTCGAGCTCCAGGCCGGGCAGCTCCTCCCGTACGGCCGCCAGGCCGCGCCAGTCGGGCAGGCCGCCGGACCGGTCCCCGGGCCCCGGCGCCAGCCGGGCGGCGCGGATGCGCACCGCCGCGATCCGGGCGGCGTCGTAGTGCCGCGAGGTGGACGCCACGCCGTCGAGCACCTCGGCCGCGCGCTCGCGGTCGCCCCGGGCCAGATGGACCCGGGCCAGACCGAAGGCCGCGCTGCCCTGCTGCGGGTTGCGCCGCCACACCGCGTGGTAGAAGCGCTCGGCCCGCTCCGGTTCGCCGCGGTGCTCGGCGCAGTAGCCGAGCGCCAGCTTGGGGGCGTACTCGCCCGGCAGCGCCCCGTAGGCCTCGGCGAAGTGCTCCTCCGCGCGCCCCACTTCCTCCCGGGCGAGGCGGAGCAGGCCGCGGTGCCAGGCGATGCGCCAGTCGGGGGCGGGCCGCGCGTCCGGCGCCACCCCCGAGGCCGCCTCGGCCTCCCGCAGCCGCCGTTCCGCCCCGGCCAGTTCCCTGCCGCGGTCCCTGGTGTGCTCCGGCGGCAGCTCCTCCCGCGCCGCCAGATGGGCCCGGCACAGCCGCAGCCGGACCTCCGCGCTCGTGCCCGGGCCGTCCCCGCCCAGGAGCCTCTCCAACTGCCGTACGACCGCCCGCGGATCCGTGGGCCCGGGCATGCGCAGCTGGACGGCCGCCGGGTCGTCGGGGCGCGGCAGCGGGGCGGGCAGTCCGGCGGCGACGGCGGAGGGGGTGGGCCGGCCCGGGCGCAGGACGGGCGCGGTGACGGTCCGCCGGTAGTCCCGAGCCCGGCGGCCTCGCCAGTTCTCCAGTCCGGGCACGGCGCCGAGGCCGGCGTCCAGCAGGGTGGGGGTGGGCTCGAAGACGTCGGAGGGCCGGTTGTACGGGCGCCCCGTCCGCAGCGACAGCAACTCCCTGAGCACGCCCTCCAGTTGGCCGGACATCTCGGCGGCGGAGGAGAACCGGCGCGCGGGGTCCGGGTCGGTGGCTCGCTCCACCAGCCGGTGGAAGGAGATGTGGCCCAGCCCGGTGCCGTGCGCCCCGAGGGCGCCGTCCACCGCGGCCGCGGCCAGCTCCTCCAGGGTCCGGCCGACGGTGTGGACGTCGTGCGCGACGGTGGGCCCGCCCCCGGAACGCACCTCGGGCGCCGCGTAGTCCGGGGTGATGACGGGAGCGCGGCGGGCGGGGCCGCCCGGCCGCCGCGCACCGCCCAGGTCGATGAGGACCACGCGGGTGCCGCGGTGGATGACGTTGGCGGGCTTCATGTCGCTGTGCACCAGGCCCTGTTCGTGCAGGGCTGCCAGGGCGTCGAGGATCTGGCACCCGTAGCGGGCGACGTGCTCCAGGGTCAGGGGCTCGTCGGGGCCGAGCGGGCGCAGGCCCCGCGCGGTCTCCTCCAGCACCTCCTGCAGGGACTTGCCGCCGACGTACTCCATCACGATGTAGTCGGCGTCGATCCCGCCGTCGCCGGGCCGGTGGTGCACGTAGTCGAGGATGCGGACGATCGACTCGTGGCTGACGGCGATCATCTGGTTGCGCTCCTCCAGCATGCTCTCCCGCGCCTCGTCGTCGTGCGGGTTGAGCACGCCCTTGAGGACGATGGGGCGGTCGCGCAGCCGGGTGTCGGCCGCCAGGTAGACCCAGCCCAGGCCGCCGTGGGCCAGCGGGCCTCGCACCTCGTAGCGCCCGCCGTCGAGCAGTTCCCCCTCCCCGAGCTGGGGGCGCAGCGAGTAGGGGGTGCCGCAGCGCGGGCAGTAGCCCTCCTGGCGGGCGGGCATGCCCCGGTAGGGCCTGCCGACCGGGTTCCCGCACTTGCCGCAGGGGCGGCCGTCCAGGGGCGGTACGGGGTCGGTCAGGACGAGGGCGGCCGGGTCGCCGGGCGGTGGCAGCGCGGGCAGGGCCAGCAGGCGGCGGCGCTCGTCGGCCGGCCCTCCGTGGCCGGTGCCGTGGCCCGCCCCGTGGCCTGTGCGGTCCGCCGTGCCGCGCCCGTTCACCGTACGTCCCCCTCCGCCTCCCGGGCGCCCGCCGGGCCCCGCTCCCCCGCCTCCGGGGCTCCCGCCCGGACGCCCCCGGTCTCCGGTCCCTCGGCCCCGGTGCCGTCGGTCTCCGGCGGCCAGCCCAGCGCGCGGCGGACCGCGCCCGTGTAGCCGGCCACCGCCCGCGCCGCGCTCTCCGCCTCGAACGGGCCGGTGTGCAGCGCCTCGTGGGCCGCCCGGTACTCACGGTCGAGCGCGACGTCCTCGATCCGGCCGTGCCGCACGGCCAGCCGGCGGTAGGCCCGCAGCTCCCCCCTCAGCTCCGCCCGCCGCCCGTACCCCCGCTCGGCCGCCTCCCACGCGCTCTCCACCGCCCGCTCGGCCCGGCTCGTACGGTGCCGCAGTCCCTCCAGCGCACCGGAGAGCCGCCGCCGGTCCAGGTCGGCGCCGGTGCGGTGGGCGTGCCGCAGCCAGGCCAGGTCCATGTGCAGCCGGGTCACGGCCGGGCCGGGGTAGTCCACCCCCGACAGCCGGGCGCCGGCGCGCGCCAGGTCCCGCAGTCGCGCGTCGAGCGCCTCCAGGCGGCCGGCCAGGGCGCCCATGCGGTGCCGCAGCACCAGGTCCTCCTCGGCCCGCTGGTCGATCCGGGCGCCGGCCCGGTGGAAGACCAGCAGCAGCCGGCAGCCGCGTTCGGCGAACTCGCCGCACAGTTCCAGCAGCCGGGCCGGGTCGGCGCACCCGTCCACGCCCAGCACCGCCACGGTCAGCGGCGTGCGCACCTCCCTCAGCCGCTCCAGGGCCCGCGCCGGGTCGCTCTCCTTGAGGTTCATGCGCTCGGCGATCCGGACCGCCGCCTTCTCCGGTGCCTCGTTCCGTACGTCGACGGCCAGGTCGAGGCTGCCGACCGGGGGCACGGTGGCCTCGGGGTCGGTGGAGCCGGCGGCCGGCGCGTCCACCGACAACTCCCGGTCGGCCAGGGTCAGGGCGCGCCGCAGGGTGCGGTCGCGTCCGGAGCCGGGCCGGACCTCGGTGACGTAGACCGGGGGCCGTCCGTCCCTGTCCGCCAGCCAGGCGGCGAGCCGCTCCGCGTAGTCCGGCTCGTCCAGCCTCGCGGGCGGGCCGCCCCGCACCACGGACGGCTCCACGCCCGGCGGGCCCTGGACGCAGCCGCCCAGCCGGGGCAGGTAGTTGAGGACGGTCTCGACGGGGATCATGTGCGCCATCGTCAGCGGCGCGAGCCGTCCGGACTCCGCGGAGGCGGTGACCGTGATGCCCAGCACCCCTGGCGGGTCCTGCATGTCCAGCACCGGACCGCCGCTGAACCCGCGCCGCGGCAGGTGCTCGGGGGCGACGTTGAGCTGTACGCGCTCGCCGAAGGGCAGGCTCACCGTGGCCGCGAGCGCCGCGCCCCGGGCGTGCCGCACGGAGTCGGCGTAGCCGCACATCTCCACCCGCATGTCCCGCATCGCCGCCCGCAGCAGCGGCGCGGAGTGGCCGCCGGGCGGCGGGCGGTGCACCCGCAGCAGGGCCAGGTCCGCGCGGTCCTCACCGCGCCGGGGGAACCAGCAGCCGTCGGCGACGGTGGCGGTGGAGCCGGCCGCCCCCTCTATCTCGGGGAACTCCACGACGACCGGGGAGGTGCGGTCGGGCAGCACGTGGGCGCACGTCAGCACCGTGTCCCCGCCGAGCAGCACGCCCGATCCGACGACCGCACGCGTGTCCTGCGAGCGGATGCGCACCAGCCACGCCATCCCCCGCGGCCCCTGTGCGACACCGTCCCCCGCGCGGTCTCCCATGGGGCCGCAGCATACGCCCGGGTCGCGCCTCTCTGTAGTCTTTCGGTGTCAATCGGTGAGAGCGGCAAGGGGGTTGGGCATGACGGACTCGGACGACCGCGGCAGCGACATCGGTCTGGCCGATGTGATCCGGCAGGTCCGCGCGGATCTGGCGGCGGCGCAGCGCGAGGGCGACGCCGCCGGCAACGGGCTGCGCTTCGCCGTGGACAGGGTGTGCCTGGAGATGGCCGTCCAGGTCCGCCGCGAGGGCAGCGGCCGCACCGGCCTGCGCATCGGCGTCGTCACGGCCGACCTGGGCGGCGGGCTCAGCCGGGACACCACGCACCGGGTGCAGGTGGAGCTGACCCCCCGCCGCGGAGGCGGCACCTATCTGGTGGGCGGGGAGCCCGGCGACTGATCGAGCCTGCCGTGCGCCCCGCCGGGGTTTCCCCGCGGCAGCGACGCGCCTCGCGGTCATCGACGGCCGGGACGCTCCGGGCCGGGTCGCCGCCTCCCGGCGCACGGCCTTCCCCGCCGGCCGCTCCGCCGCCCCGGCCGAGGACGGCGAGGTGCTGCTCCACACCACGCGCGGGTGCTTCCGCACCCCCCACCCGCGACCTCGGCCGGGTCATCGCGAGGGCCCGCGTGGCCGGACCGGTCCGCAGCCTGGACGAACCGGTCCGGTTCGGCGAGCGCGCCTTCACCGGGGGATGCGGCCTGCGCACCGACGGCCTCGCCCCGTACCGCGAGGGCGGTGCTGCGCGACCTGGTGCCGCGTCCGGCGGTCTTCCCCGCCCCGGCCTCCCGGAGCGTCCGCCTGCGCCGCACCGCCCTGCCCCCGCCGTGGGGCGCGGAGCCGGTCGGCCGCGAACTCGCTCCCCGTCCGCGGCCCTACGCGGACGCCGCCGACGGCTACCGCGACGCGCGACGCGGTGCCTGACGCGCCCCCACACCGCGTCGGACACCGCGCCGAGCCTCCCCCGCTCCCCCGTTTCCCCCGCTCCCCCGTTCCGCGCGGACGTCAGGCGCTGCGCCTGAGTCTGCGCCGCTCCTCCTCCGACAGCCCGCCCCAGACCCCGTAGCGCTCGTCGTTGGCCAGGGCGTACTCCAGGCACTCGACGCGCCCCTCGCACGACTGGCAGATCTTCTTGGCGTCCACGGGTGTCCTGCCCGGCTCCGGGAAGAAGGGCTCGGAGCCGATCTGCGCGCACAGCGCGCGCTCCCACCATCCGGTCAGCTGCCCGACCGGACCGGAGTAATCAATTGCCATGCCAAGGAGCCTGCCCGGCCCCGATCAACGTTCTGTCAACGTCCGATCAACGCGCGTCGGCAAGCCCCCGCCGGCCCTCACCCTGCCACCTCCCGCACACGTACGCCCCAGGGTTCACCCACCGGGCGTGTCCGCCCGCCGACGTGTCGTCACGGGCCGGCCCGGGTCACGCGCACGGTGGGCGGAGCAGGCCGCGGCGGAGTGCCGGGCACGTCAGCCGGCGGCGCGCGTGTAGGTGAGGACGACCGCGCCGCTGTCCAGGACGGTGTGGTCGGTGAGTGTCCAGGTACGCGGATCGAAGGCGGCCTTGCGGGAGAACACCGGAATCCCGTCGCCGATGGTCAGCGGAGCGATCTTGAGGATCAGCACGTCGATCTCGGTGTAGAGGGAGCCGGCCAGTTCGGCGCCGCCGATCAGCCAGATGTCCTTGCCGTCCTGCCGCTTGAGCTCCCGGACGGTCGCCACCGGGTCGTCGGCGACGAGTTCGACGGCCGGGTCCGGGCTCTCGGTCATGCTCCGGGAGAAGACCATGTGGCGCAGGTGGGGGTAGGCGTCGGTGATCCCGGCCGCAAGACCGATCTCGTAGCTGCGCCTGCCTTCGAGCACGGTGTCGAAGCGCGTGCCCTCCGCGGTGACGGACAGCGCCTGCCGGGCCTGCACGGGCAGCGTCTCGGGGTACTCGGCCACGAGGTGCCGGACGTAGTCCTCCGCGATGGGCCAGAAGCCGTTCGGGCCGGTGGGGTCGGCGCCGTCCGGGCCCGCGATGAAGCCGTCGGGGGTGGTGGCGACGTGGTAGACGAGTCCGCGCATGCTGGATCCCTTCCGTCGGTCCGCTGCCGCAGCGCGCCCCCGGGGCCGCCGGACGGCGTGCCGGGGTGCGGGGGCCGGGCCCGGTGATCATCTCACCGGACCCGGCCCCCGCGGGGTCGTTCCGCCGGATCCCACGAGCGTTCGCGCACACGCCGGGTCCGCGGGACACCGTCCGCGACGCGCGGCGGCCCCGTCCTCCGCGCGGAGGACGGGGCCGCCGACCCGGCGTACCCGGCGCCTCGTCAGCCGACCCGCTGCATCGCCTTGCGGTGCCGCTCGGCCATCGCGGCCCCCGACTCCCGGCGGGCCATCCTGCGCAGGACGGGCGGTGCGAGGAGCAGTCCGGCGACCGCCCAGGCGCCCAGTACGCCCGCCGTCTCCAGATACCGCCACGACTCGCCGATCTCGGCCGCGACCGCCTCGCCCGGCAGCAGCGCGGCGCGGAGGCCGAGACCGAGCCAGTAGACGGGGAAGACCTGTGCGACGAGCTGCAGCCAGTCGGGCAGCGCCGTCAGGGGGAAGTAGATCCCGGAGACCACCACGAGTCCCATCACCGGGAGCATCAGCAGCCCGACGGTGCGCGGGCTGGTGACGAGCGAGCCGATGACGGCGCCCGCCGGCAGGGTCGCCAGGAGGCCCAGCGGCACCACCCACGCCAGCGTCAGCAGCGCCCCTCCGCCCCGCTGGGCGACCCCGTCGACCATGAACACACCGACGGCGAAGGGGAGCGCCATGGAGACCAGGGCCGTGCCCGACACCATGACGACCTTGCCGACCAGATGGCCGACCATGCCGTGGGGCACGGCCTTGGCGCGCAGCAGCGTGCCGTCCTCGCGCTCGGTCGCCAGGAGCTGCGCCGTGGTCATCACCCCGGTGAAGGCCAGCGTCATGCCCAGCATGCTCGGCAGCATGAACGCACCCGCCGAGATGCCCGCACCCTCCAGCGGATCGTCCCCGACCAGGAACAGCGGCACGATGAGCAGGACGGTCCAGAGCGCGTACCCGAACACGTCCTGGCCGCTGGTGAAGGTCTGCTTGAGCTCCGTCCAGCCGCGCCGCAGCCCCGTCCTGGCCGCGTACCACACCGGGTTCATCGCGCTCCCTCCCCGAAAGCGTGTGCAGCCTGCCCGCCGCCGGCGCCGCCCGACTCCAGCTCCCGCACCATCGTCAGATAGGTGTCCTCCAGGCTCGCCCGGCGCACCTCCAGCCCGCCGATCGCGTCGCCGTGCTCCTCGAACAGCCGGCGGACGAACCGGGTGGGCTCGGCCGTCGCCTGCTCGAAGGGCCGGCCGTCCCGCGTCCAGCGCACGGTGGCCTCGGCCGAGGCCTGCCGGGACAGCTCCGCGGCCGGGCCGTCGGCCACGATCCGGCCGCCGGCCAGGATGAGGATCCGGTCGGCGAGCTTCTCCGCCTCGGCGAGGTCGTGCGTGGTCATCAGCACGGTGGTGTTCTCGTCCGCGAGGCCGCGCACCAGGCCGTGGAACTCGTTCCTGGCCTCCGGGTCCAGACCGGCCGTCGGCTCGTCCAGGAAGAGCAGCTCGGGCCTGCCCACGATGCCGACGGCCACGTCGAGGCGCCTGCGCTGCCCGCCCGACAGGGTCGCGACCCGCTTGTGCGCCTGCTCGGCCAGGCCGACGGCGGCGATGAGCTCGTCTGTGTCCCAGGGGCGCCGGACGAGATCGGTGGAGTACGGCGCGTAGTAGGCGCCCAGGTGCTCCAGCAGCTCCCGCACCCGCCACTTGCCGTGGTCCCGCCAGGACTGCAGCACGATGCCCAGGCGCGCACGCCACCGCTCGTCCCCGTGGGCCGGGTCGGTGCCGAGGACGGTCACGTCACCGGCCGAGCGCATCCGGAAGCCCTCCAGGACCTCGATCGTGGTCGTCTTGCCCGCGCCGTTCGGGCCGAGCAGCACGACGACCTCGCCCCGGCGGGCCGTGAACTCCACCCCCTTGAGCACGTCGTGGCTGCGGTAGCGCATCCGCAGGTCCCGTACGTCGATGACCGTGTCGCCCTCCGGCGGCGGGCTGCCCCCGGCTCCGGGTATGGCGTGGTCGGCCGTCATCGGCTCTCCCCCGTCTCTGTGGTGGTCGCTCTTCGGGGTCGGGGCCGGAGGCCGTGCCGGCGTCCGTGGTCATGGGACGCGTCCTGCCACTGTGGCCGCCACCGCCGTCCGGCGGCGTGGTCCTGCCGGGCCCTCCCCGGACGGGCAGCCTACCGAACGGCCCGGCCGCACCTCGCGGCGAGCGGTACGGCCGTACGCGCATGCCGCGGTCAGGCGGGCCGCCCAGCCGACGAGTGGGTGAGTTCGGCCCGGCGCAGGGGCGGCACGGCGGTCGGCAGCGCGACGGCCCACCGGCTGCTGCCTACGCTGCGGAATGTGGATACTGTCGAGATTCTGCTGGTGGCGGGTGGACTGGTCGTGCTCGTCGGCGGCGGGGAGCTGCTGGTCCGCGGAGCCTCCGGACTGGCGGCACGGCTCGGCCTCTCACCGCTCGTCATCGGCCTGACGGTGGTGGCGTTCGCCACCTCGGCGCCGGAGTTCGCGGTCACCCTCGACGCGGCTCTGCAGGGCGAGCCCGACCTCGCCGTCGGCAACGTGGTGGGCAGCAACATGGTCAACGTGCTCCTCATCCTCGGAGCCTCGGCGGTCGTGCTGCCGCTGGCCGTCGGGGCCCAGCTGGTGCGTCTGGACCTGCCCATCCTCGTCGGGGTGTCCGTGCTGCTGCTCGTCCTGGCCGCGGACGGCGCCGTCACCACGGGCGACGGTGCGTTGTTGCTGGCCGTCATCGTCGGCTACACGGCTCTGACCCTGGTCCTGGGCCGCCGGCAGGCCGGCACCGCGCCCTCCGGCACGGCCGCCGGGCAGGGCGCGGAGCGGCCGCTGTGGGCGCAGTTCGCGGCGGTGGCCGTCGGCGTGGGCCTGCTGGCCGTCGGCGCCCGCATGCTCGTGGAGGGGGCGGTCGGGATCGCGACCGGGTTCGGGGTGAGCAGTCTGGTCATCGGGCTCACCGTGGTGGCGGTGGGCACCTCGCTGCCCGAGCTGGCCACGACACTGATCGCGGCCCGGCGCGGAGAGCGTGACCTGGCGGTGGGCAACATCGTGGGCAGCTGCATCTTCAACATCTGTGTGGTGCTGGGCCTGGCCGGCGTGATCGCCGCGGACGGGGTTCCGGTGGCGCCGGCCGCGGTCGCCCTCGACATCCCGCTCATGATCGCCACCTCGGTCGCGCTGCTGCCGGTCGCGTTCACCGGGCTCGCGATCGCCCGGTGGGAGGGTGCGCTGTTCCTGGCCCTCTACGCCGCCTACACGGCCTACGTGCTACTCGCGGCCACCGAGCACGACGCGCTCGAGGGGTTCACCACCGTCATGCTGTGGTTCACCCTCCCGCTCGTCGCGCTCACCCTCGTCGTCCTCGCCTCCTTCGAGGCCGGCCGGCGGCGCGGCGGCGGGCAACCGATCGTGCCGCGCTAGCCCGGCCCGGCTACGGGCCCGGCGGTCTTCTGCGCGCCTCCGCCATGACGTAGGGCCCGCCGGCCCGGCACGGTGGGCGCATGACACCACCGGCGACCACCGCGGACACCGGACTCCCGCCGCGCCGGCCGTAAGCGCGCTCGGGGCGCACTTCGACTCCACGCCTCATGGCACCCACTCCTCTTCGGGGCACCGGATGCGAGCGAAGCCGCACGGCGGTTCCCCTGTCGTGTCCCGCCAGTTGGCCCGAAAGCATGTTCTCCGAACCGTTTCCCCTCACTACAGTTGCCGCGTTTCAGCTGTTCAGCATGGCCGGGCACCGGATCCGGCCGGAGGGGTGGCAGTCGTGGGCAGGCCCTGGGAAGCCGATGCCGGAACCGACTTCAGGAGGAGGATCGGCAAGTCCCCCCAGGAGTTGGGGGTGACGACCGACAACGCCGACTGCCCCGACATCTGGGAGCTCGGCAACGGGGACATCGCCGTCATCGGGCGGGACCTCACGGATTCACTCGGAAAGAACCTGCCGGCCGGTGTGTCGATCGGTGCCGACGAGCGGCTGGTGGTTATCCCCAGGAGCATGATGATCGCGGCGAAGCCGGATATCCCCAATGTTTGACTCGTTCCCGGCAGATGAATCAGTGACCTCGGCCGGAAGAAGTACCACGAGGACTTCCGTCGCGTATTCGAGAGCGGAATCCGGCGGCTGAGGAAGCTCGAGCGCGGCCAGCACTTCAGGGAGCGCGGCTTCCCCAGCGGGGAGGCCTTCGACTCCGGGGAGTGAAAAAGGCCCTCTCACTCGTCGAGGGGAAGCACGAGGTCTACGCGCGGCGGTTCCGGGACGCGGCGGGCGCCAGGCGCTACACGGATCCGGCGCTGATCGCCGAGACGTCGGCCGGTTTCGACGCGCTCTACGACCGCGGGGAGGAATTCACGGAGTTCTTCGAGCGGGAGATCGCCCCGCTCCCCCCGCCCGCCGTGGGGCACCGCACCCCCGTGGGGCCCGGGGTCTCCCGGCCTTGATCCGCTAACGCCCCGGGCCCCGCCGCTCGGGGCCGCCCGGCCGCCGGGGCCGCCCCGCCCAGGCGTCCAGCCAGGCGAAGGCGCCGTCCTGCGCACCGGGGGCGAAGACGTGGCCGAGCCCCGGGCGGAGCTCCGTGTGGAGGCGGTCCTCCGCGTGCTGGGAGCGCCAGACGGCGCGCAGTCTGCTGTACGCCGCCTCCACCGCGGCGGCGGTGAACAGCGGGTCCTCCGAACCGCCGGTGAGGTAGAGCGGTTTGGGTGCGGCGATGCTCGCCACGTCGGGGAGGTCCAGATGGCGTGCCAGTCCGGGGTGGAGCATGAAGTAGGCGGACTGGCCGCGCAGGGCGTTGTCGCCCGGGACCATCATCTCCTTCAGGCCCGTCATCCAGGAGGCGGCCACCGCCGCTCGGACGTGGTCGGAGAGGGCGGCCGTCTGCCAGGCCCGGTAGGCGCCCATGGAGAAGCCCAGCGCCGCGACCCGTTCGGTGTCCACCTCGGGTAGGGAGGCGAGGAAGGCGGCGGCGCGCTGGTCCTCGCGGGCCATCAGGCCGGCCGGTGAGGAGCCGAGGTTGAACAGGTTGGCGGCCAGCGCCTGCTGGCTCTCGTAGGTCAGCCCCGAGCGGTCGCCCCAGCCGGGGGCGTCGACGGCGAGTACGGCCCAGCCGCGGCGGGCGAGTTCGTCGCCGACGAAGCGCCCGCCGAAGCATCTGTCCGCCCAGGCGCGCGCCGAGGACAGCCGCGCCCGGTCGTACCAGGGCCGTACGAGTTTCTCCTTGCCGATGTCGAACCGCGAGCCGTGGTCGTGCAGCAGGAGCACCGCCGGGTGGGGCCCCTCTCCGTCCGGCACCAGCATCAGCGCGCGCACCCGGCTCAGGCGCGTCACGTTGAACAGGAGGATCCGGCGGCGGTAGCCCCCTGCCCGCTGCTCGTCGGCGGTCTCGGGGGCGAAGGGGGTGTCGTCCGGGGGCTGGAGGAGGTGCCGTTCGACCGTGGCACGGGCTGCCTCGCGCCAGGCGGGGAAGTCCCGGATCGGAGAGGTCCCCCAGGCCAGGGGGAAGGTCAGTTCGTCCTTGAGGCGCTCGTGGAAGACCGGCAGAGCGCCGTCCAGCACGGCCGGGGACTCGAATCCCGAGGGGGGCGGAGCGCCGGGGATCGGGGCGGCGGGCTCCCGTCCACCGGGGTGTGTCATGTGTGCGTCCCTCGGCCGTGCGGCCCCGCCGTGGATCGCGGCGGGTCACGGCGGAACCTAGCGAGCGGGCGCGTCCTCGGGCAAGGGTCCCGCTCCCGCCGGTCCGGCAGGGCCCGCCCCAGCGGGGAGCCGGTACGGGGAGCGTCAGGTGCGGGCGTCCAGGCGGTGCAGCAGTGAGCCGTCCCTCCCGAAGACGTCCATCAGGTATCCCCGTTCCAGCGAGACGCCCTCCACCTGCACCAGGAAGAAGACGAGCGAGTCCTTCAGCCGGTCGAACCTCTCGGCGTCCGATTCCGTGGCGCGGCTGCGGACCACCAGCAGGGCCACGCCCTCCGGGCCGGGCTCGCGCTCGACGGCGTGGACGTCCTCGTCGCCGCCGGAGCCGCGGTAGCGCTCGGCCAGTGCCTTCGCCTCGGCGGGCGCGGCCGTGCTCACCGCCGTGGGACCGGCGGTTGCCGGGGCGGACGGGGTGCCGGGCCCGGCGTCGGAGCGCTCCTGCCCCTGCCCGGTGCAGGCGCACAGGACGAGGGCGCAGAGCGGCAGGGCCAGTGCGGCGGCACGTCCGGGCGGGCGTGGTGCGTCCGGACACGTGCCGGTGCCCGCGGTGTCCGGAGTGCGTGGTCTTCTTCGTAAGGGCATTGGCCGACCCTGACGTTTCCGGGCGGCGGCTTACGCGGCCTGCCCCGTCCGGTCGCCGGCTGCTCCCGTGAGGAACGCCCGCGCTCCGCGCCGGCCGCCCTCGACGCACCCCTCGGGGTGGCACCTTCTCCGCCCCCGTTCCGTGGGACCGCCGCGCATCGTTCTGTGAACGGTGTCAAACGCCGTAGTAACCTGCCCGGTGACACCGATTGTTCGAATCCCGGCGCTCTCATCGGAGCTTTGAATTCGAACAGTCGCCTGCGACGACCCGGCCCGACTCGACCCGACCCGACTTCGGAGATCTCGATGCCTTCAACACGCGCAGTGCCGGTCACCCTCGCGGAGATCGCGCGGATCGCCGGGGTGGGGCGGGCGGCCGTCAGCAACTGGCGGCGCCGGCACGACTCCTTCCCCGCCCGGATCGGCGGCACCGACGCCAGCCCCCAGTTCTCCCTCGCCGAGATCGAGCGGTGGCTGCGGGAGAACGACAAGCTCAAGGAGATCGGGGGGCGCGAGCTGCTCTGGCCCGGCTTCGAGGCCCTCGGCAGCCGGGACGAGACGGGGCTGGCCATCGCCGAGGCCGGACGGCGGATGCGCGACGGCGAGGCCCCCGCGTCCGTTCCGCCCCTGTCCGAGCAGGCCCGGGAACTGGTCGACGAGGCCGTGGCACTGGGACGGCGCGAGGGAGCGCGGGAGGTCTTCGAGTTCCTGCTGCAGCGCTGGCTGGACGCCCACGTACGCCAGGTCAGCGCCAGCCCCCGCCCCCTGGCGGACCTGATGGCCCAGGTCGCCCTGGCGGCCCACCCGGCCCCGTCCGCGGACGGCGGGACGACCGTGCTCGACCCGGCCTGCGGCGCCGGCCATCTGCTGGATGCCGCCGCACGTGCGCGGACGCGCGCGGGGGCGGCCCGGATCACCCTGCTGGGCTGCGACAGCGATCCGGCCCTCGCCGCACTGGCCGCCGCACGGCTGGCGTTCGTCGTCGACGAGGCGGGCGGGGCCGGAAGGACCGGTACGGGCGTGGCGCCGGTGACGGCGGACGTGCGGGAGGGCGACTCCCTGCGCGCCGACCCGCACGAGCGCGCCGCCGCGGACGTCGTCCTGTGCAACCCGCCCTTCAACGAACGCGACTGGGGCTACGAGGAGCTGTCCACCGACCGCCGCTGGGTGCACGGCCTGCCGCCGCGCACCGAGTCGGAGCTCGCCTGGGTGCAGCACGCCCTGGCCCGGCTGCGGCCGGGCGGCACCGCCGTGCTGCTGCTGCCGCCCGCCGTCGCCTCCCGCCGGGCCGGCCGCAGGATCCGCGGCGCGCTGCTGCGCGCCGGGCTGCTGCGGGCCGTCATCGCCCTGCCCCCGGGCTGCGCGCAGCCGCACAGCGTGTCGCTGCACCTGTGGCTGCTGCGCGCCCCCGGGAGCACCGGGCCCGCCGAGGACAACGGGGTCCTGCTCGCCGACGCGGCGGCCTCCCTGCGGGCGGCGGCCGCACGCGAGGGCGGGGTGGACTGGGACGCGCTGGGCGACTTCGTGCGGACCGCGGTGGCCGCCTACGGCAGCGGGGCGGCCGAACTGCCGGACTGTGCGCGGCGCATGGCGGTCATCGAGCTGCTGGACGACGAGGTCGACCTCACCCCCGGGCGCCATGTCTCCCCCGCCCAGGCCGGCGAGGAACTCGATCTGGAGGACGCCTGGAGCGGCTTCGGGGAGGCACTGGCCGGACTGCGCGCCGCCGGGCGGGCGCTGTCCGCCCTGGAACCTGCCGGGAACGGCGGGGCCGGACAGCCGAAGACGACCGTGGGCGACCTGGCCCGGGCCGGGGCGCTGACCCTGCGCGGCGGCCAGCAGCCGCCGGACGGGACGGTCCGCGGCGGCGAGCCCGGTGAGGGCGGCCTGCCCCTGCTGACCGTGCCGGACCTGCTCCAGGGCGGCGGGCCGGCGGGCTGGCTGCACCCCTCGGACGTCTCCGACCGCGGGGTGCTGGTGGCCATGCCCGGTGACGTGGTGGTGGCCGGGGTGATCCGCGCCTTCGCCGCCTGGGTGCACCACGGTCCGCCCACGGCGCTCGGCGCCCAGCTCTACGCGCTGCGCGTGGACCCGGAGAAGATGGACGCCTGGTTCCTCGCGGGCTGTCTTCGCGCCCCCTCCAACGGCCGCCAGGCGGGCACCCACGCCTCCAGCGCCTCGCGGGTGGACGTGCGCCGGCTCCAGGTCCTCCAGCTCCCACTGGCCGAGCAGTCGCGCTACAGCGAGGTGTTCCGGCGGCTGACCGAGTTCGAGGAGTTCCGCGGGCGCCTGGACGGGCTGGCCTCGCGCCTGGCGCGCGACATCAGCGACGGGCTGGCGACGGGCCGGCTGTCGGCCGGACGCTGAGCCGGACGCCGGGGCGGCCGGTCGGGCGGGGCCGGGGCGGGTGCCAGGATCGGGCGCCGGGCCCGTCCCGCCCGTCACCGCTCGTACCAGCCCCTCTCGCGCGGCTGCGACGTCCAGGGCACCGGCGCCTTCGCCCGGGCGGGGGCGGTGCTCCCGCCCGGCCCCGGCCGACCGGCCGCCCAGAAGGCCGCGTTGGCCAGGACGGTGCGCACGTCCTCGCGGCGGTAGACCGGGTACTCCTCGTGACCCGGGCTGAAGTAGAAGACCCTGCCGAGCCCGCGGCGGTAGGCGATCCCGCTGCGGAAGACCTCCCCGCCCTCGAAGGAGGAGACGAAGACCAGCTCGTCGGGGACGGGCACGTCGAACGGCTCGGCGTACATCTCCTGCTCGCCGATGACCATCGGCTGGGGCACCCCGGCGGCGACCGGATGCGTGACGTCGACCGTCCAGACCACCTCGCGGTCGCCGTGGCGCCAGCCGGAGATCCGGCCGCTGGTGCCCGTCAGGGCGCGGAAGACCTTCGACTCCGCGCTGGAGTGGAGGGCGACCAGCCCCATGCCCTCCAGCACCCGGGCGCGCACCCGCGCCACGATCCCGTCGTCCACCTCGCCGTGCCGCTGGTGGCCCCACCAGAACAGGACGTCGGTCCCGTCCAGCGCCGTGCCGCCGAGTCCGTGGTCCTCCTGGTCCATGGTGGCCGTGCGCACGCGCAGCTCCCCGTGGGGGGCGAACGCGTCGGCGATGGCGTTGTGCATCCCTCCCGGGTAGACGGCGGTGACCGCCGCGTCGTCCGGCCCGCACTCGGTCCACACCGTCACGGAGACGCCCATGCCCCGCTCCTCTCCCGGACTCCCCCGGCGCCCGGATTCCGGGCCGCCGACGGGAGCCCGGGTCCCCCGGGGCGGCCCGGCCTAACGGGCGAGGTGGCCCTCGATCTCGGCGAGCTCGTCGTCGGTGAAGTCGAGGTTGCCGGCGGCCGCGACGTTGTCCTCGAGCTGCTTGACGCTGCTGGCGCCGACGAGCGCGGAGGTCACCCGTCCGCCGCGCAGGACCCAGGCGATGGCCGTCTGCGCCAGGGTCTGGCCGCGCCGCCGCGCGATCTCGTCGAGCGCGCGGACCGTGGCGAGGGTCTCCTCGGTGATGCCCTCGGCGTTCAGGAACGGGCTGGCGCCCGCGGCCCGGGAACCGGCGGGGATGCCGGACAGGTAGCGGTCGGTGAGCAGGCCCTGGGCCAGCGGGGAGAAGGCGATGGAACCGGCGCCCACCTCGTCGAGGACGTCGAGCAGACCGTCCTCCACCCATCGGTTGAACATCGAGTACGAGGGCTGGTGGATCAGCAGCGGGGTGCCGAGGCCGGCCAGGATGCGGGCGGCCTCGCGGGTCTGCTCGGGGCTGTAGTTGGAGATGCCCACGTAGAGCGCCTTGCCCTGCCGGACGGCGGTGTCCAGCGCCCCCATGGTCTCCTCCATGGGCGTGTCGGGGTCGGGGCGGTGGGAGTAGAAGACGTCGACGTACTCCAGGCCCATACGGCTCAGGCTCTGGTCCAGGCTGGCCAGCAGGTACTTGCGCGATCCCCACTCGCCGTACGGGCCCGGCCACATGTCGTAGCCCGCCTTGGTGGAGATCACCAGCTCGTCGCGGTAGGGGCGGAAGTCCCGGGCGAGGTGACGGCCGAAGTTGGCCTCGGCCGCCCCGGGGGGCGGGCCGTAGTTGTTGGCCAGGTCGAAGTGGGTGACGCCCAGGTCGAAGGCGCGGCGCAGGATCGCCCGCTGGGTGTCCAGCGGCTTGTCGTCGCCGAAGTTGTGCCACAGGCCGAGCGAGACCGCCGGCAGTTTCAGCCCGCTGCGTCCGACACGTCGGTAGGGCATGGCGTCGTAGCGCGCGTCCGCGGCGGTGTGGGTCACGGTGCTCCTCTGCGGGGTGGACGGGGACGGCGGGCCGGGTCGGCGATTCCTGGTCCGGGGCCGGGATCCGGGACTGGCAACGCTACACCGCGCCGTCACCGCGCCGGACGGCCGCTCGGGACGCGGGCCCACCGCGGGCACGCGGCACCGCATCCGCCCATCCGTGGCGAAAACCCACTGCCGGCGGGGGGATGCCGGGGAGGGAGGGCGGAACACCTATGACGCGACTATTGACATGTAGGGAACAACCGGGGCGTCATATGGGGGCGTCGTTCGGCGTCCCGTCGAACCGCGCGGGGCCTCGCCGTCGAACGGCGGAGGCCGGTGCCGCATCCGGAACGATGTGTCCGAATGGGGTTGGACAACGTTGTCAGAGGTTTTGACAACGTTGTCTCGCCGGTCTTCCGCCCTCGCCGGGAGCCCCCGCCTCCCCGCCCGCGACCACCGGCCCGGGCGTCCCCAGGGGCCCGCCCCCATGGGGCCCCTGGGGCAGGTACCTGCCAAGGAGAAACATGGAGAGACGACCCAGAAGGAAACTGCCGGCGTTCGTCGCCGCGGCGCTCGCCGGCCTGGTCGGCGTGCTGCTGCCGGTGTTCGGCCCGGCCGACGAGGCCGAGGCCGCCACGGGCATCCGCGTCAGCAACGGCCGGGTGTACGAGGCGAACGGCAACGAGTTCGTGATGCGCGGCGTCAACCACGCCCACGCCTGGTACCCGAACCGGACCGGATCCATCGCCCACATCAAGGCCAAGGGCGCCAACACCGTCCGGGTGGTGCTCGCCAACGGCGACAGATGGACCCGCACCAGCGCCTCCGAGGTCTCCTCGATCATCGGCCAGTGCAAGCAGAACAGGCTGATCTGCGTGCTGGAGGTGCACGACACCACCGGCTACGGCGAGGACGGCGCCGCCACCTCGCTCTCCCGGGCGGCCGACTACTGGATCGGTATCAAGAGCGTGCTGGAGGGCCAGGAGAACCACGTCGTCGTCAACATCGGCAACGAGCCGTTCGGCAACAACGGCTACGACCGCTGGACCTCCGACACCGTCGCCGCCATCCAGAAGCTGCGGAACGCCGGTTTCGACCACGCGCTGATGGTCGACGCCCCCAACTGGGGCCAGGACTGGTCGAACACCATGCGGAACAACGCCTCGACGGTGTTCAACTCCGACCCCAGGCGCAACACGATCTTCTCCGTCCACATGTACGGGGTCTACAACACCGCTTCCAAGGTCCAGTCCTACCTGAACCACTTCGTCGGCAACCGGCTGCCGATCGTGGTGGGCGAGTTCGGCCACAACCACGGTGACGGCGACCCGGACGAGAACGCGATCATGGCGACCGCGCAGTCGCTGCGGGTGGGCTACCTGGGCTGGTCCTGGAGCGGCAACGGCAGCGGCGTCGAGTACCTGGACATGGTCAACGGCTTCGACCCGAACTCCCTGACCAGTTGGGGCCAGCGCTTCTTCAACGGTGCCAACGGCATCTCCGCCACCTCCCGGGAGGCGACCGTCTACGGCGGCGGTTCCGGGGGCGGTTCCGGAGGTACCGCGCCGAACGGCTACCCGTACTGCGTGAACGGCAGCGCCTCCGACCCCGACGGCGACGGCTGGGGCTGGGAGGACAACCGCTCCTGCGTGGTGCGCGGCAGCGCGGCCGACGGCGGCGACTCCGGCGGCACGGCCCCCAACGGCTACCCGTACTGCGTGAACGGCAGCGCCTCCGACCCCGACGGCGACGGCTGGGGCTGGGAGGACAACCGCTCCTGCGTCGTGCGCGGCAGCGCGGCCGACGGCTGACGGCCGACGGCTGACGGCTGACGGCTGACGGCTGACGGCTGACGGCTGACGACCGGCGGGTGACGGCCCGCACGCAAACGGCGTCCTCCCGCCCCGGAAGCGGGGCGGGAGGACGCCGTGCGGTTCTCTGCGTGCTCGTCCGCTCTCAGCAGGTGTTCCTGCTGGTGTTGTTGAGGGTGAGGTTGCGGTAGGTGATGTTCGTGCCGCAGGGGCTCTCCCTGAGCGAGGTGTTGCTCAGCGTCAGGTTCTGCAGGGTGATGTCCCGGTTGCCCGGGAACTCGCTGCGGGCCGCCAGCCTGACCTCCCCGCCGCCGCTGACCGTGCCGCCCTGGGAGGCGATGGTCACGTTGTAGCAGTTCTCGATCAGGATGGCGTTGTTGCCGGTGTTGGTCAGCGTCACCCGGTCGATGACGGCGCCGCCGCTCTCGGAGACGCAGAAGACCCCGCGCCCGCCGCCGCGGGCGATGACCTCGCCGACGCGGATGTTGGTCGGGTAGCTGCTGCCGACCCGGCCGTTGCGGTTGGCCATCCGGAACGCCGCGTAACCGGTGCCGGTGGCGGTGTTGTCGGCGTCGACCCTGCCCACCGTGGCGTTGATCGTGTCGTTGAGCAGCAGGCCGGAGTAGCCGACGTTGCGGGCGGTCACCGTTCCGATCGTCAGTCCGTCCACCCCGTAGGTCTCCACACCGTGGTTGCTCGTGCCCGAGACGTAGACGTTGTCGATGCGGATGTTGCGCGAGCGCACCGAGCGATCGCCGTGGTTGTCGATCCGGATGCCCAGGCCGCCGGAGACCCGCATGTCGATCTGGCCGAGCACCACGTTGGTGACGTTGCGCATGAAGATGCCGTACAGCGGGCGGCCGGTGACGGTCAGATGCCCGACCTCGACGTTCGTCGCGCCGCGGGAGTAGATCGGCGCCTGGTCGCCGGAGCCCGAGCCGGTGACGTCGATGGTGCCGCACACGTCGATCGCGGTGTTGCTCGGCAGCGACACCCTGGTCCCGGCGCTGATCGAGCCCGAACCCCGTACCACCACACGCTCCTTGGAGGAGCGGTTCGGCGTCAGGCTGCCTATCGCGGCCTGCATCGCGTCGCGCATGCTGCCGCCGGTGTAGACGGTGCTGCCGCCCCGGCGCGCGGTCCAGGTGTCTCCGCTGCGCACCGCCTCGGCCTGGTACGAGCCCTCGCCGCAGGCGGCCGCGGCGGCCGGCGCCGCCTGGGCGCTCCGGGACTCCCGCGCGGCCCCGCCCTCCTGCGCCGTCCGGGCCTCCTGGGCCGCCTGTCCGGAACGGCCGGCCCCGGGCCGGGGCTCCACCGCCCCGACCGTGGTGGCCACCGTCGCCAGCATGGCCGCCGTCAGGGCGCCGGCCGCGACCGCGGCGAGTCTGCGCCTCCTGGCGGAGGGTACGGCTCCGCTTCTCATCGTGGACTCCTTCCGTGGGGGGACACTCACCGCACACGGCACGGGGCCGCTCGCGCCGGGCCGGAGGCGGTGGGCCCGGCCCGGGGCATCCGTCCGGGGGCGGCACGACACGGCACCGGGACGGGGAATTCGCGAGAAAAGTGCAGTAAGCGCTTTCTAAGTCCATCAGTATTGCAACGTTTCATTCAGGGGGTCAAGAGGCGTGCGGTCGCTTCCGGAAAAGGCTGCATCGCGGCCTTTTCCGGAACGCGCCATCGAAGCTCCCGACAGGCCGCCTCTGAGCTGGGCTTCTTTCCCGGCTCTCCTCGGCCCCGCCCGAAGATCCCGCATTTCCGGAACGCCTGTACCGAATAGCGGGCGGATAAGGGGGTCCGGAGGAGGCGCGTTCTCGCGCCGGTTCATCCACCGGTTCACCGCATATGCGGTGAACCGGCACGGAAAGCGCCCGCGCCGGGAAGCCGGCGCGCGGCGGGAGCCCGGTGGCCTCGCGCCGAGTCGCGGATCCCTCCGCCCCGGACCAGACTTGTCGGTGGCCGGACCCGCGCCGCCCGGCCCCGACCTCTGCCCCCACCCCCGGCACCGCCCAGGTGATCCCCATGCCGATGCCCGTGTTCGGACCGCGGGAGCCGTTCGCCGAACCGCTCAACCGCCTCCTCGGCACCGGCCCCCGGGCCCCCCGCCCGGCCGACCGTCCGGTGTCCGCCGGCGCGCTCCCGGACGAGTCCGCCCGGGAGCTGCTGTCACTGGCCGCCGGGCGGGCGGCCGCAGACGGCGGTGAGCTGGACACCGGCCACCTGCTGTGGGCCGCCGCCCGGGTGGGTCCCTCGCGCCGTGTTCTGGCGGACGCCGGAGCGGATCCGGACCGGCTCGCCTCCGACCTGCTCCCGGTCCTCGCCAGGGGCGGCGGCAGCGCCGGGCCCTCCCTGACACCCGCGGCCGAACGCGCCCTGCTGGCGGCCCGCGCGGGCGCCCGC
>NZ_JBKJFM010000054.1:0-32865 GCF_046614825.1 Streptomyces nanhaiensis | reverse complement strand
CCCGGGAGACGACCGGGTTGATAGGCCAGAGATGGAAGCCGGGTGACCGGTGGAGTTGACTGGTACTAATAGGCCGAGGGCTTGACCGTAGATGTTCGCGTCCACTGTGTGGGTTCTGAGACCACGACCCGTCTGCCGGCGGTTGCGTGTGTGTCATGGTGTTTCGGTGGTCACAGCGTGAGGGAAACGCCCGGTTACATTCCGAACCCGGAAGCTAAGCCTTTCAGCGCCGATGGTACTGCATGGGGGACCGTGTGGGAGAGTAGGACGCCGCCGAACGATTATTCAGCCTCGGTCTTCGAGTTTCGACTCGAAGACCGAGGCTTTTTCGTGTTGTGATCGGTTCCGTGCCGGAGGGAGTCGGGGGTTCGGCTCTTGGGGTGCGGCGCCGCGGCCCCGTGGCGCCACGGGGCCGTGCGGGTGCCGGCGTCAGGCCGGGAAGCGGCGGACGAGGCGGCGTTGCCGGGGCGTTTCGACGGCACGGGGGGAGTAGTGCTTCCTGACGTGGGCCACGGCCTCGTCACCGGGCAGCCCGTCCGGTACGGCGAGGGATGCGGGGACAGGGTGACACTCCCCGGGGAAACGGGCGGCGGGTTGTCGTGCGGGAAGCTGACCGTCCTGGCCGAGGGCGACCGGGCGCAGTTGGTCGGGGTCTGCATGAGCCCTGGAGCACCGGGGGACGGGGTTGGCGGCGCAGCTCCTCGAAGCGGCTGTCGAGTGGTCCTGGGCGCGTCCGGCCGTCGAGGGGGTTCGGCTGTACGTGCACGAGGACAACCACATGGAGCTGCCCAGGCCTCGCCGTCGAAGGGTCAGAGGCGGCCGGCGGCCTTGAGGGCGAGGTAGGCGTCGGACACGGCCGGGGCGAGCTCGTCGGGGGTGGCGTCCACGACGGTGACACCGCGGCGGCGGAGCCGGGACGCGGTGTGGTGACGCTCTGCCTGTGTTCGGGCCGCGGCCGCGGCTCCGTAGACGGCGTCGAGTGTGCCGCGTGCGGTGGCCATCTCCTCGATGCGGGGGTCGGCCACCGATGCGACCAGGACGGTGTGGCGCTGGGTGAGGAGAGGGAGTACGGGGAGCAGGCCCTCCTCCACGGGGGAGGGATCGAGGCCGGTGAACAGGACGACGAGGGAGCGTTGAGGAGCGTTGCGGAGGATGGCCGAAGCCATGCCCCGGGCATCGGACTCGACCAGTGCCGGTTCCAGCGGTGCCATCGTCGTGACCAGCGCGGGCAGCAGATTGTGGGCGGTGCGGCCCTGGACCGCGGCGCGCACCTGGCGGTCGTAGGCGAGAAGGTCGAAGCGATCGCCCGCGCGGGCGGAGAGGGCGGCCAGCAGCAGGGCGGCGTCCATCGCGGCGTCGAGGCGCGGGATGTCGCCCACCCGGCCCGCCGAGGTGCGCCCGGTGTCGAGGACGGCCAGGATGCGGCGGTCGCGTTCGGGGCGCCAGGTGCGGACGGCGACGGTGCTCTGGCGGGCGGTGGCGCGCCAGTCGATTGACCGGGTGTCGTCGCCGGGGATGTACTCGCGGAGGCTGTCGAACTCGGTGCCCTCACCGCGGGTGAGGACGCTGGTGCGCCCGTCGAGTTCACGGAGCCGGGAGAGCCGCGAGGGAAGGTGCTTGCGGCTGGTGAAGGCCGGCAGGACGCGCACTGTCCAGGGGACGGAGTGACTGCCCTGGCGGGCGGCGAGGCCGAGCGGGCCGTACGAGCGCACGGTGACACGGGCGGCGTGGTGGTCGCCGCGCCGGGTCGGGCGCAACTGTGTGGTGAGGCGGCGGCGTTCCCCGCCGGGTACGGTCAGCCGGTGCCGGGAGGCGGTGATCTCGGAGCCGGCCGTCCAGACACTGGGCGGCCAGGCGTCTCGGAGGTGCGCGCGGAGCGGGCGTCCGGCGGGATTGGTGACGGTGAGCCGGACTTCGGCGGGCTCACCGAGTCGAACTGATGTATCACCGGAACGGGTGAAAAGGAGCTTTCGGACTGGTGCCGCGCGTCCCAGGTCGTACAGAATTGCGATCAGCAGGGTGAGTTCAACGGCGAGCAGGCCGGTCCAGCTCGGGAGCAGGAAGCCGACGAGGAGCGCGCCGAGGGCGGCGATGAGGGCTGTACGTCCGGTGAGAGCCATCGGTCAGTCCGCGTCGTCTCAACGGGGCACGGGGACATGGGCGAGCAGCGAGGAGATCACGCTGTCCGCGGTGACGCCCTCCATCTCGGCCTCGGGGCGCAGTTGGATGCGGTGTCGCAGGGTGGGCAGGGCGAGCGCCTTCACGTCGTCGGGAGTTACGTAGTCGCGTCCGGTGAGCCAGGCCCAGGCGCGTGCGGTGGACAGCAGTGCGGTGGCGCCGCGGGGTGAGGCGCCCAGGGACAGTGAGGGGGATTCACGGGTGGCACGACAGATATCGACGACGTAGCCGGCGACTTCGGGGGAGACGGATGTCGTGGCGACCGCGGCCCGGGCCGCGTCGAGTTCCGCGGGGCCGGCCACACGGCGTACGCCGGCGGCGGTGAGGTCGCGGGGGTCGAAGCCCTCGGCATGCCGGGAGAGCACCTTGATCTCCTCCTCCCTGGAGGGCAGCGAGACCTGGAGCTTGAGCAGGAAGCGGTCGAGCTGGGCTTCGGGGAGGGGGTAGGTGCCCTCGTACTCGACGGGGTTCTGGGTGGCGGCCACCAGGAAGGGGTCGGGGAGCTTGCGTGCGGTGCCCTCGACGGTGACCTGCCGCTCCTCCATGGCTTCGAGCAGGGATGCCTGGGTCTTCGGCGGGGTGCGGTTGATCTCGTCCGCGAGGAGGAGGTTGGTGAACACCGGGCCGGGCTGGAAGGAGAACTCGGCCGTGCGGTTGTCGTAGATGAGCGATCCGGTGACATCGCTCGGCATCAGGTCGGGGGTGAACTGGACACGCTTGGTGTCGAGTTCGAGAGTGGCGGCCAGGGCGCGGACGAGGAGGGTCTTGGCAACGCCCGGGACGCCCTCCAGCAGTACGTGTCCGCGGCAGAGCAGGGCGACGACAAGTCCGGTGACGGTGGCGTCCTGGCCGACCACGGCCTTGGAGATCTCGCTGCGCAGAGCCTCGAGGGCGGCGCGGGCGCTGTCTGCGGAGGGGGCGCTCACGGGGTGCGGTCCTTGTCTCTCGGAGATGGGGTGATGCGGCTTTCGAGGAGGTCGAGCCGGTCGGCGAGCCGGACGAGGGCTTCGTCGTCGGCGGGGGCCGGGCCGAACAGAAGGCTGTGGACCTGGACGCCGTCGTCTCCGGTGCGGGCGGCGACGGCCGGGCACAGGGCCTCGGAGCGGTGTGCCTGTGCGGTGGGTACGCCGGCGAGGGGGGCGATCCGGGCGCGAGTGGCCGAGCGCAGCGCCTCGGCGGCACGTTCGCGCGCGTTCGCCTGGCGGTAGAGGCGGGCGCGGCCCTCGGTCGCCTCGGACGCCGGGACAGCCACGGGCAGCCGTTCGGGGACGAGAGGGCCCAGGCGCCTGGCCCGCCAGAGCGCGGCGAGGACCGCGGCGATCGCGAGCTGGAGGGCGCCCCACCGCCAGCCTGAGGGGATGAGATCGAAGAAGCTCTCGTTGCCGCTGTCGGTGGCGGCAGCGTCGTCCAGGGAGGGGAGGTACCAGACCAGATGAGGACGGGAGCCGAGGAGTTGCAGGGCGAGCGAGGCGTTGCCGTGGTCGTCGAGACGGTGGTTGTAGAGCAGGTCAGGTGCACCGAGCACCACGGTGTCACCGTCGCCGGTCTCCGCGGGGAGCCTCAGCAGCGTGGGCAGTTCGCCACTGGGGTAGCAGGCCTCGACCGAGGAGGCGGAGGTGGTGTAGGTGATGCCGCCGAGTTCGGCCGCGCCCGCGCGCCGGGCGTACCGGGCGTCGCAGCCGGGGCTGAGCACCTCGACGGAGGCGGGCTCCACGGCGCGTACGTCCGGGGCCAGGGTGCCCAGCGAGGCGGGGCCCGGGGCCAGCAGGACGGTGCGGGCCCCGCTGCCGGATGCGGCGGCACCCAGCGCGGACTGCTGGCGTGCGCTGAGCAGATCGGGGTCGGTTACCAGCAGTGTGGTGTCCGGGCCCAGTGCCTCGGTGGCCTCGGCGATGCCGGTGACGACGGTGGTGTCCACGCCGCGGTCGGCGAGGAGTTCGGCGGTGGCGCGGCTGCCGTAGCGGTCGGCGGAGCG
Organism: Streptomyces nanhaiensis; assembly: GCF_046614825.1. Classification (NCBI taxonomy): domain Bacteria; kingdom Bacillati; phylum Actinomycetota; class Actinomycetes; order Kitasatosporales; family Streptomycetaceae; genus Streptomyces; species Streptomyces nanhaiensis. The sequence goes on along the minus strand of NZ_JBKJFM010000054.1, from coordinate 28,712 downwards.
GGGGTCGAGCAGTCCGTGCTGCTCGCCGGAGCGGAGGGCGGCGATGACCAGGCCGGCCAGCGCCAGGACGGCCGCTGCCAGCAGCAGACCGCGGGCGCGTCCCCACAGCTGGCGTGCGGTGGGCGATACCGGGGTTGCAGCGGTGCCGGACGGGGTGGGCGGTGCGGTCGTCATACGGCGCCTCCGCCGGGGGCCGCGGGGAGGAGGTGGCCGCCGGTGAGGTGGGGCCTGCTGTGCCGGACGGCTTCGTCGAGGTCCCGCAGCCGCAGGTACGCGGCCTGGTCGGCCGGTCGTCCGGCGTATGTGACCTCGTCGAAGGCGAGGGCGGCGGCGTACAGGCCCGTGGTGTGGTCCGGGAGGACCCGGGCGGCTTCGGCGGCGGCCTCGTCGGCGGTGCGGCCGGGGCGCGGGTCGAGCAGGGCGCGTTCCTCCAGAGAGCGGACGAGGGCGCGCATCCTCTCCTGGAGGGCCTCGCTCCAGCGGGAGGCGGAGGCGTACCGCTCGGCCGCGGCGCGGTGCTCGTCGGCGCTGCGCGGGCGGTCGTCGAAGAGTTCGCCGCGCCCGGCGGCCCCGGGCGCACGGCGCAGTGCGCCCATGCGCAGCCGCAGGCCGACCAGGAGGAGCACGACGAGCAGGGCGACGACCGTGAGGCCGACCCAGCCGCCGGGCGTGGCTCCGGCGGCTGTGTCGAGAAGGTCGCCGATCCGCTCCCACACCCAGTCGAGAAGGCGCCGCAGCAGGCTCGGGTCGTTCTCGTGGTACATGGGTTTGGACAGTTCGTCCTCGGCGGCCTCGCGCGCCGGGACGCGCGGGGTCGTCACCGGCACCCCGTCGTCGGAGCCGCCGGAGTCGTCGGAGCGCACGGCGAACGGGCCCTCCCCCACCGCCGTGCGCGTGCCCGCGGACCGCGTCACCACATCAGTTCCCGGGGATGGTGCCGTCGGTGGGCCGTTCGTAGCCGGGAACTCCCGCGGCGCGGGCGAGTTCGAGGTCGAGGGCCTCGCGGCGGATGCGCTGGTCCATGTACAGGAGGGCGGTGACGCCCGCGCTGAGCGGGAGGGTGACGGTGGATGCGAGTACCGCGCCGATGCCGACGACGATCAGGTACGTCCAGGTGACCTCGGCGAGGCTGCCGGTCATGAAGCTGTCGATGCCGTCGCCGCTCAGTACCGGGGCCAGCAGGGAGGCGGGAAGCTGGATGATCATGCTGATCATGAAGACCAGCACCACCGTCAGGAGCTGGATGCCGAAGATGCGCCACCAGGAGTTCCGCACGAGTTTGGCGGAGCGCCGGAGGGCGGCGAGGACGCCCTGCCGCTCCAGCATGAGGGCGGGAGCGGAGAGGCAGTAGCGGACCCACAGCCAGACGGCCGCCGCGGTGCCCGCGAGGCCGCCGAGGAGGCCGATGCCTATGCCGGCCACTTCCGAGCCCGCCGCGCCGAGGAGGATGCCGGGCAGGAGACCCAGGGTGATGGCACCGGTCACGATCAGTCCCACCAGCAGCGTCAGCCCGAGCAGGCGGGCGAGCTGCGGCCGGGAGTCGCGCCAGGCCTCCCCGGTGGACACCGGGCGGCCCAGGACTGCACGGCTGACCACCACGGTGAGCATCGCGGTGGCGATGACCGTGCCGACCAGGGTGGCCAGCGACTGGACGCCCAGGGCGCTGAACGTACCGCTGAGGGCGTCCAGGACCTCGTCCGTGGTCGGTTCCGCCTTGGTCTCCAGCGCCTGCAGGCCGCTGTTGTCCCGCATCCAGACGCCGGTGGCCACGGTGGAGGCGAGCTGGATCATGATCGCGACCGCGAGCGAGATGCCCAGGACCGTCCGCCAGTGGGCCCGTGCGGTGGAGACCGCCCCGTCCAGGATCTCGCCCACGCCCAGGGGGCGGAGCGGGATGACACCGGGTTTGGCCGCCGGCGGCTGGTTCCAGTTCCCCCAGCCTCCCCCGCCCGGCGGCGGGGGAGGAGGCGCACCCCAGCCCTGCGGGGCGGCGGGCGGCTGCTGCGGCGACCAGTTCGTGGGCGGCTGGCCCGGTGGAGTCTTGTCGATGGACACCTTGTCGGTGGGCTGCCCGGAAGCACCGCTACCGGATGCGCCCCCACCGGACGCGGGGGGAGGATCGGAAGGGGAGGATCCGGGCGAGACCCAGCCCGGAGAGTCACTCACAGCAGTTCACCTCGTGTTCTCGCGGCCTGTCCGTGGGGATGTATCGGCTGGTTGGCAGCCATCGTGCCATGGGCCGTCGCGGAACGGAGCGGGCCCCGTGGCTCCCGGTTGCCTTCGACTGATGGTCGGGAGAAGGGGCAGACTGTCCGAATGGTTGACCAGACTGAGGAACGATCCACGGCTTCGGCGCCCGATGACGCACCCGTTCCCGTTCCCGCGCTGCGCTGGGAGGAACCTCCTGAGGGGCCGGTGGTGGTGCTGCTCGACCAGACCCGGCTGCCCGCCGAGGAGGTCGAACTCGTCTGCACCGATGTGCCCGCCCTGGTGGAGGCGATCCGCTCGCTCGCGGTGCGCGGGGCGCCGCTGCTGGGACTGGCGGGAGCGTACGGCGTCGCGCTGGCCGCCGCCCGCGGCTACGACGTGACCGATGCGGCCGAGCAGCTCAGGCACGCGCGTCCGACCGCGGTCAACCTCGGGTACGGGGTGCGCCGGGCCGAGCGGGCCTTCCGGGTCGCGGCCGACGGCGGCGCGGGATACGAGCGGGCGGCCGCCGCGGCGCTCGCCGAGGCCCGCGCACTGCACCGGGAGGACGCAGAGGCGAGCGGGCGGATGGCCGAGCACGGCCGGGCGCTGCTGGGCGAGCTGCTGCCGGGCGGCGGCTACCGAGTCCTCACCCACTGCAACACCGGGGCGCTGGTCTCCGGTGGCGGGGGCACCGCTTTCGGTGTGGTGCGGGCCGTGCACCACGCCGGCGAGCTGCGCAGGCTGTGGGTGGACGAGACCAGGCCGCTGCTCCAGGGGGCGCGGCTGACGGCGTACGAGGCGGCCCGGGAGGGCATGGCGTACACGGTGCTGGCGGACAACGCGGCCGGTTCGCTGTTCGCGGCGGGCGAGGTGGACGCGGTGCTGGTCGGCGCGGACCGGATCGCGGCCGACGGCTCGGTGGCGAACAAGATCGGCAGCTATCCGCTGGCGGTGCTGGCCCGCTACCACCACGTGCCGTTCGTGGTGGTGGCGCCCGTGACCACGGTGGACCTGGAGACGGCCGACGGCGGTTCGATCGAGGTGGAGCAGCGCCCAGGCCACGAGGTGACGGAGTTCGCGCCGCCGACGGTGCCGGGGGCCGGATCGGAGCCGGGCAGCGGCATCCCGGTGGCTCCGCTGGGCGCGCAGGCGTACAACCCGGCCTTCGACGTCACTCCGGCGGAACTGGTGACGGCGATCGTCACCGAGCGGGGCGTGGTCTCACCGGTCACCGGGGACGCGCTGGCCGAGCTGTGCTCACCCTCACCGTCACCCCGGGAAAAGTCACGATCGGGTAATGGGATGATGGACGCATGAAGGGACGCGTCCTGGTCGTCGACGACGACACCGCACTGGCGGAGATGCTCGGCATCGTGCTGCGCGGCGAAGGCTTCGAACCGTCGTTCGTGTCGGACGGAGACAAGGCCCTCGCCGCCTTCCGCGAGACCAAGCCCGATCTGGTGCTGCTCGACCTGATGCTGCCGGGCCGGGACGGCATCGAGGTGTGCCGGCTGATCCGCGCGGAGTCCGGGGTGCCGATCGTCATGCTCACGGCCAAGAGCGACACCGTCGACGTGGTGGTGGGCCTGGAGTCGGGGGCCGACGACTACATCGTCAAGCCGTTCAAGCCCAAGGAGCTGGTGGCCCGCATCCGGGCGCGGCTGCGGCGGTCGGAGGAGCCCGCGCCCGAGCAGCTCGCCATCGGAGACCTGGTCATCGACGTGGCGGGGCACTCGGTGAAGCGCGACGGGCAGTCCATCGCGCTGACCCCCCTGGAGTTCGACCTGCTGGTGGCCCTCGCCCGCAAGCCGTGGCAGGTCTTCACCCGCGAGGTGCTCCTGGAGCAGGTGTGGGGCTACCGCCACGCGGCGGACACCCGGCTGGTCAACGTCCATGTGCAGCGGCTGCGCTCCAAGGTCGAGAAGGACCCGGAGCGGCCCGAGATCGTGGTGACCGTACGTGGCGTGGGGTACAAGGCCGGACCCAGCTGACATGTGGCGTGGCGGTCGATTCCTCCCCGACGGGCTGCTGTCCGAAGGGGCGACGGGCAGCCGGGCGCACCCCCTGTTCCGGATGTTCGTCCGCTGGGTGCGGCGCCCGCTGCTGGCCGTGGCACGGCTGTGGCGGCGCAACATCCAGCTGCGGGTGGTGACCGCCACGCTGCTGATGTCCCTCGCGGTCGTCCTGCTGCTGGGCCTGGTCGTCATCGGCCAGGTCAGCAACGGGCTCCTGGACGCCAAGCAGCAGGCCGCGCGGAGCCAGGCCGCCGGCGGCTTCGCGGTGGCCGAGCAACTGGCCGACGACGCGGCCGACGACGCGGCCCAAGGCGGCACCGGCAACAGCCGCGACGGGCGCCAGGACACCGGCACCTGGCTGAACGACCTGGTGACGCAGCTCGCCAGCGGCGGCCAGGGCGTCTACTACCTGGTGGCGCTCAGCTCCGAGGAGGGGCCGGACACCTTCGGCACGGGAGAGGGCTCGGGCAACCACGGGCCCCGCGCGTCCTTCGACCTCAAGCCCGAGGAGAGCGTGTCGCCGCAGCTCCGTGCGGCGCTGGACGACAGCCCCGACACCCACGAGCAGTACGGCACGATCGTGCTGGAGGGCGGCCGGACCGAGGCCGCGCTGGTGATAGGAAAGCGCCTCAACGACCCCAACGGCGACCCGTACCAGCTGTACTACCTCTTCCCGTTCCAGCAGGAGGAGAAGTCCCTCAGCCTGGTCAAGGGCACCCTCGCCACCGCCGGGGTCTTCGTGGTGGTGCTGCTGGGGGCCATCGCCTGGCTCGTCGTGCGCCAGGTGGTCACCCCCGTCCGGATGGCCGCCAGGATCTCCGAGCGGCTCGCCGCCGGACGTCTCCAGGAGCGGATGAAGGTCAGCGGCGAGGACGACATCGCACGCCTGGGCGAGGCCTTCAACAAGATGGCGAAGAACCTCCAGACGAAGATCCAGCAGCTGGAGGAGCTGTCCCGGATGCAGCGCCGCTTCGTCTCGGACGTCTCCCATGAGCTGCGCACCCCGCTCACCACGGTGCGGATGGCGGCCGACGTCATCCACGAGGCGCGCGACGAGTTCGACCCGGTGACGGCCCGCTCGGCCGAACTGCTGCTGGGGCAGCTGGACCGCTTCGAGTCGCTGCTGGCGGATCTGCTGGAGATCAGCCGCTTCGACGCCAAGGCGGCCGCGCTGGAGGCCGATCCGGTCGATCTGCGCGATGTGGTCAGGCGCGTTCTGGAGGGCGCGGAGCCGCTCGCCGAGCGAAAGGGCAGCCGCTTCCTGGTCCACGGCGACGAGCGGCCGGTGATGGCTGAGGCCGACGCCCGGCGTATCGAGCGCGTGCTGCGCAACCTGGTGGTCAACGCGGTCGAGCACGGTGAGGGCCGGGACATCGTGGTCCGGCTCGCCTCGGGCGACGGCGCGGTGGCCGTGGCGGTGCGCGACTACGGCGTGGGGCTCAAGCCGGGCGAGGCCAACCGGGTCTTCAACCGCTTCTGGCGTGCCGACCCGGCCCGTGCCCGCACCACCGGCGGCACCGGCCTGGGCCTGTCCATCGCGGTCGAGGACGCCAGGCTGCACGGTGGCTGGCTGCAGGCCTGGGGCGAGCCGGGCGGCGGCTCGCAGTTCCGGCTGACCATTCCGCGGACCGCGGGGCAGCCGCTGCGCGGTTCCCCCATCCCCCTGGAGCCGGCCGACTCCCGGCGGCGGAGGGAGGAGGCGCGGGCCGCCTCCGGCGGGACGCGCGCCTCCGTGCCGCCCCCGGCCCCGTCCCGGGGGCCCGCGCAGGAGCCGCACCGGCGGTCCGGCGGCGCGGTGGCGGCACCACCGCGGGAGGCCGGCGGCGGTGGGAGCACCGCGGGGGACGGAGAACCGGACATGCGGAGGCGGACGGCGCAGGGGCCGGACGAGCCGATGGAGGAGCAGGGTGGACATGGTGAACGGCAGGGCGGCTGAGCGCCCCCGGGAGGGCTTCCGCCCTTCCCGCTCCCCCCGCACGCGTCGCAGGTCCGCGGCGGCGCTCGGCGCCCTCGTCCTGCTGCTCGCCGGGTGCGCGTCCATGCCCTCCGAGGGCGAGGTCCGCAGGGTGGACCCCTCCTCCCGGGCCGACACCGACTCCCAGGCGCGGGTGTTCGGGGTGAGTCCGCAGAAGGGCGCGCAGCCCTGGCAGATCGTGCGCGGTTTCCTGGAGGCCACCACGAGCGACGAGCCGGGGTTCGCCACCGCCCGCGAGTACCTCACCGGCAGGGCCGCGCACAGCTGGGACCCCTTCGCCCGTACGACGGTGCTCGACGTCACCCCCACCGTGCTCGCCCCCGGCCGCTCCTCCACCGGCGAGGAGGAGGACGGCACCACCCTGGAGGTGACCGGCCCCACCGTCGCGCTGGTGGACAGCGAGCACGCCCACCGGCCCAGCAACGGGACGTACCGGGAGACGTTCCACCTCGTCCGGGTCGGCGGCGAGTGGCGCATCGACCGGCTGCCGGACGGGCTGGTGGTGGCCGAGGCCGACTTCGAGCGCAACTACGAGTCGGTCAACACCTACCACTACGCCGACCTGGGCCCGGACACCGGCGCGGTGACGCGGGGCGAGGACGTCCTGGTCGCCGACCCGGTCTACGTGCGGGAGCGCATAGACCCGCTGACCGAGGCGGTCGAGGCGCTGCTGGACGGCCCGACCGGCTGGCTGGCCCCGGTGGTCGGCTCGGCCTTCCCCGAGGGCACACGGCTCGCCGGTGGCACGAAGCTCTCCCCGAACGACTCCGGCACGCTCACCGTTCCGCTGGTCGTACGCGACGGGAAGGGGCGTGAGCGCCCGCTCGGGGTGGGAAGCGCCCAGTGCGACCGGATGGCCGCCCAGGTGCTGCACACCGTGGACGGCCAGGTGTCGGCCAGGACCTCCCGGGTCCGGCTGACCCGGGGCGATGGCGGCGCGGAGCTGTGCTCCCTGACCCGTGACGAGGCCGAGGCGTACGCGCCGGGCCGGCTGGGCGGCGACGGCGGCGGCCAGTACTTCGTCGACGACCGCGACCGGCTGGCCGTGGTGCTGGGCGACGGCGACCGCACCGCGCCCGTCAGCGGCCCGTTCGGCGCGGGGCGGGTCCGGGTGGGCGCGGTCTCGGTGAGCCGGGACGAGAAGCGCGGTGCGGGGGTGTCGCTGGACGGCCGGTCGCTGTTCGTCGCCCCGCTCACCGCCGACACCGGGCTCGGCACCCCCGTCGTGACCAGCGGTGCGCAGCGGGAGCGCGACGGGCTGACGACTCCGAGCTGGGACGGGCTCGGCGATCTGTGGGTCGCCGACCGCGATCCGGACGGGGCCCGGCTGCTGTGGCTGCGCGGAGGCCAGGAGGAGGCGAGGGAGGTCGAGGTGGTCGGTCTCGGCCGCGGCCGGATCGAGTCGCTGCGGGTCTCCTCGGACGGTGTGCGCATGGCGCTGCTGGTCAGCGAGGAGGGCCGGACGACCCTGCGGCTCGGACGCATCGAGCGTGAGGAGTCCGAGGACGGGAGCCCCGTGGCGACCGTGGAGGGACTGCGGCCCATCGCTCCGCAGATGGAGGAGGTGCTGGACGCCTCCTGGGCGGGCGACAGCAGACTGGTGGTCGTCGGCCGGGAGGCGAAGGGCGTGCAGCAGTTGCGCTACACGGCGACGGACGGCTCGTCGGCCGGCCCCTCGACGCTGCCCGGGCTCAACGGGGTGACCGGGGTGGCGGCCTCGGAGAACGGCGACAAGCCGTTGCTGGCCGACACCGGGGAGGGCATCGCCCGGCTCGAGCGCGCCGAGTGGGAACTGGTCACTGACAAGGGGTCGATGCCCGCCTACCCGGGGTAGTCGTCCCGGTGTGTTCGGTATGCGGGAGTGGTGGCGGGAACTGGCCGATCTGGTGCTGCCGGCCGACTGCGCCGGGTGCGGTCTGCCGCGCACCGGCCTGTGCGCGCGGTGCCGGGAGCTGCTGAGCGGGTCCCGGCCGTGGCGGGTGCGGCCGGATCCGCCGCCGGAGGACCTGCCGCCGGTCCACGCCTGCCTTGCGTACGCCGACGAGGTACGGGCGGTGCTGCTCGCGCACAAGGAGCGCGGCGCCCTGCGGCTGGCCGCGCCGCTGGGGGCGGTGCTGGCCGGTGCGGTGCGGGCGGCGGCCGGGGAGGCGGGGCCGGGCGGGGCGGCACGGGGGAGTGCGGCACCGCTGCTGCTGGTGCCGGTGCCCTCCGCGCGGCGCTCGGTGGCGGCGCGCGGCCACGACCCGGTGCGGAGGATGGCGCTGGCGGCGGCCGGAGAGCTCAGACGCGGCGGGTGGAGGGCGCAGGTCCTGCCCGTACTGCGGCAGCGGCGCACCGTGGCGGACCAGGCGGGGCTGGACGCCCGGCGGCGCCTGGCCAATCTGGCCGGCGCGCTGGACACGGCGGCCGGCGCGGGGCGGCTGCTGGAGCAGGGTCCGGTGGTCGTGGTGGACGACCTGGTGACCACGGGCGCCTCGCTCGCGGAGGCGGCGCGGGTGCTGGGCCGGGCGGGCGGCAGGGTGGTCGGCGCGGCGGTGGTGGCTGCCTCGCGGCCCGGCGCCCGCCAGTGCCGCGCCCGCCGGGACGTCGGTGAGGCGTAGGCGGGGTGCAGGCGAGACGTAGGCGGGGCCCGCTCGCCCCTCCGCCCGGCCTCGCCCTTCCGCCCGGCATCGCCTCTCCGCCCCGCCTCTCCCCCCCCGCCTCTCCGCTCCCTCCGGTTTCGCACCGGTGTGCGGACGCTCGCCCGGCAGGCGGTTCGCGGGGCGTACCCCGGCCGTGAGTGGGCAGTGTGGTCCGTACGGGCGGGGAACCGCCGGCGGGGGCGCCTCGTTCCCGCCGTGGAGGCGAAGCCGCCCGCGACCGTAGGTACGTGCCGACAGGGGGTGCCGAGTTTCCCCCGTCGGAGGTAGGTTCGGATGTGAGGAATGGCGAGAGTCGTTCCGTACGGCGGGACATGTGCGCTGCATGGCGTTCGCCCGGCTTTGCTGGTCATTCTCCCGGAAACGGGAGGGTGGCGATCTTCCCGACGGGGGAGGAGGAGGTGAAAGTCGCAACCCGACGTAGGGCCGGACGGTGACGGGCAGGGGCCCGCATCTTCCGGACTCGGTGCACAAAGGGCGTGCTCCGCCGCTCAGGCCGCGGAGGCGCCCGGGAACGGAGTTCTGCGTGGACATCGTCGTCAAGGGCCGTAAGACAGAGGTGCCGGAGCGGTTCCGCAAGCACGTGGTCGACAAGCTCAAGCTGGACAAGATCCAGAAAATCGACGCCAAGGCGATCCGCCTCGACGTCGAGGTGTCCAAGGAGCCCAACCCGCGTCAGGCCGACCGCTCCGACCGGGTCGAGATCACACTGCGCTCCCGCGGTCCGGTGATCCGCGCCGAGGCGGCGGCGGCCGACCCCTACGTGGCGCTGGATCTGGCCACGGAGAAGCTGGAGTCTCGGCTGCGCAGGCAGCACGAGAAGCGGGTCTCCGCGCGGAAGGGGAACGGCCACCACCGGATTCCGGCGCGCGACGTGGCCGTGACCGTGCCGAACGCGGCGACCATCGGCGAGGACGGCCGGCTCGGACCGCAGCGCACGGCGGTCGAGGAGCAGCCCGTCACCACCAGGGTGGGACCGCTGGAGGTCCAGGGGGAGGGCCCCCTGGTAGTCCGGGAGAAGACCCACGCGGCGGCCCCGATGTCGTTGGACCAGGCCCTGTACGAGATGGAGCTGGTCGGGCATGACTTCTACCTGTTCGTCGACTCCGAGACCAAGCTGCCGAGCGTCGTCTACCGGCGGCACGGTTACGACTACGGCGTCATCCATCTGGAACCCGACCCGTTCGTGGAGGAGGCACCGCACGGCGCCGGAGGCGCCCTGGGTGGCTGATAACGGTCGCTGACACCGCGAACCGGACCTGCCCCCGGCCGAACGAGGAATTCGGCCGGGGGCGGGGGCATGGAATCATGGCCATGTCCAACCGGTGCCCTGCATCGGCCGGTTGGCGCTGCGTAGCCTGGCTGCAGGGGGAGGAACGATGGCGGACAGCTTCGGGCCCGTGACGCCCGGCGCGTGGGACGGCGGCCGCGGTGCCGCCCCCGCGGACGCGGGCGCGGAGGACCTGCGCAAGGAGCCCATCAGGGTCCTGGTCGTCGACGACCACGCCCTCTTCAGACGCGGGCTGGAGATCGTCCTCGCACAGGAGGAGGACATCGAGGTCGTCGGCGAGGCGGGGGACGGGGCCGAGGCCGTGGACAAGGCCGCGGACCTGCTGCCCGACATCGTGCTGATGGACGTGCGGATGCCCCGGCGCGGCGGTATCGAGGCGTGCACCTCGATCAAGGAGGTGGCCCCCAGCGCGAAGATCATCATGCTGACGATCAGCGACGAGGAGGCCGACCTCTACGACGCGATCAAGGCCGGGGCCACCGGCTACCTGCTCAAGGAGATCTCCACCGACGAGGTCTCCACCGCGATCCGCGCGGTCGCCGACGGGCAGTCGCAGATCAGCCCGTCGATGGCGGCCAAGCTGCTCACCGAGTTCAAGTCGATGATCCAGCGCACCGACGAGAAGCGGCTGGTGCCCGCGCCGCGTCTGACCGACCGGGAGCTGGAGGTGCTCAAGCTCGTCGCCACCGGCATGAACAACCGCGACATCGCCAAGGAACTCTTCATCAGCGAGAACACCGTCAAGAACCACGTCCGCAACATCCTGGAGAAGCTTCAGCTCCACTCCCGGATGGAGGCCGTGGTCTACGCGATGCGGGAGAAGATCCTGGAGATCAGGTGAGGCGGCCCGGCCCGCGGCGCGCCGACCGCGTCGGCGGTGCCGGGCACACCGGCGCAGACGCCCGGGGGCGGCGGGCGCGTCAGCCGAGGGCCGCGGCCAGGGCGGCGGTGAGGGCCGAGGCCAGCGCCGGGTCGTCGCAGCGCTCGACACGGACCGCGTCGCAGCCCACCCAGTCCGCCGCCTCCCGCAGCGCCCGGGCCATCGGCTCCACCGCCCCGCCTCCCGCCATCGACACCTGCCGCGCCACCAGCGTCCTCCCCTCGCGGGCCGGATCGACCCGGCCCAGCAGCCGTCCCCCCGACAGCAGCGGCATCGCGAAGTAGCCGTGTATCCGCCGGGCCCTGGGCACGTACGCCTCCAGCCGGTGGGTGAAACCGAAGATCCTCTCGGTGCGCCTGCGATCCCAGATCAGCGAGTCGAACGGCGACAGCAGCGTGGTGCGGTGCCGCCCCCGGCCCCCGGACGACTCGGCCTCCAGCGCCGCCGGGTCCGCCCAGGCGGGCTTTCCCCAGCCCGCCACCTCCACCGGCACCAGGCCCGTCTCCGCGACGACCGCGTCGACCTGCTCGCCCTTCAGCCGGTGGTAGTCGGCCAGGTCCGCGCGGGTGGCCACGCCCATCGCCGCACCGGCCCGGGCGACCAGCCGGCGCAGGCACTCGTGGTCGGTCAGGTCGTCGTGGAGCAGTTCGCCGGGGACGGCGCGCTCGGCCAGGTCGTACACCCTCTTCCAGCCGCGCCGCTCGGTGCAGACCACCTCGCCGGTGTCCAGCAGCCACTCCACCGCGATCTTCGTCTCGGACCAGTCGTACCACTCGCCGCCGTTCTTCGCGCCGCCCAGCTCGGTGGCCGTCAGCGGGCCGTCGGCCTTCAGCCGGTCGCGTACGGCGGCGCAGGAGCGCTCGGAGTCCTCCATGCGGTGCCAGCGGTGCCCCCTGTCCCGGAACGCCCGGCGCCGGAAGGCGAAGTACGGCCACTCCTCGACCGGCAGGACGCAGGCGGCGTGCGACCAGTACTCGAAGGCGTGCCCTCCCGTCCAGTACGCCGCCTCCACCGTGCCCCGGCCGACCGCTCCCAGCCGTGCGTACGGCACCAGTTCGTGGGAGCGGGCCAGCACAGAGATGGTGTCCAGCTGCACGGCCCCCAGGCGGCGCAGCATCCCGCGCACCCCGGCCCGGCGGTCCGGCGCTCCCAGCAGCCCTTGCGCGCGCAGCGCGATCCGGCGTGCCTCGTCGGCGGAGAGTGAGAGTGAGACGGTGGTCATGCGCCGACGATAGGGCCTGCCACCGACAACGGGGTCCGGAAGCGGACGGTGCCGGCGGTCCGCGGGGGGAACGGCCCGCGGCGGCACGGCCGCGGGTGCGCGGACGCTACGGCGCGGGCAGGTACGGCACGGCCGCCGTCCGCCCCCGGTCGGAGGGCAGCAGCGACGCCACCCACGCGTCCCGCCGGGTCCCGCGGAAGGCGATCCGTGCCCGCAGGGTGCCCTCCACCACGAAGCCCAGCCGCTCCGCCACGGCCCGCGACCCGGTGTTCCCCGCCTCGGCGAACCACTCCAGCCGCTCCACGCCCAGCTCGCCGAAGGCCCAGTCGGCCACCGCCCGCGCGGCCTCCACGGTGTATCCGCGCCCCCGCCGCTCCCTGGCCGTCCAGTAGCCCAGCTCCGCCAGGCGCCCCTCCGGGCCGGGCGGGGTGATGCGCACCAGCCCCATCGAACCGGTCAGCTCCCCGTCCCGGGTGAAGACGCCGAAGTTGTACGCGGTGTCCTCGCGCCAGCCGGCCGGGCCGATGTTGAGCACGAACTCCTGCGCGTGCCGCCGCTCGTACGGTTCGGGGAGGGTGGTCCAGCGCAGGATGTCCGGATCCTGGCAGGCGGCGTGGACGGCGGGGACGTCCTGCGGCTCGAAGGGGCGCAGCACGAGGCGCTCGGTGCCGAGGGTGACGGGTCGCATGGAGAAGATTGTGCCGGTCATCCAATCGGGCGGAACCGGCACCTTCCGAGTCTCCGGCACGTTGGGGGGTACAGGGGCCGGTGCCCCTCGCATACGATGGCCGGTGCGGCTGGGCCCGACGCAAGGAAGAGGCCCGCCGTGCCAGAGCACCCAGACCGTGCCCGGCCCGACCGGCAAGGAGCCAGCCTACGTGTCCGTCTTCGGCAAGATCATGCGTGCAGGTGAAGGCAAGATCCTGCGCAAACTGCACCGCATCGCGGACCAGGTGTCGTCGATCGAAGAGGATTTCGTCAACCTCACCGACGCCGAGCTGCGGGCGCTCACGGACGAGTACAGGGAGCGCCTCGCCGACGGAGAGTCCCTGGACGACCTGCTGCCCGAGGCCTTCGCGACGGTCCGCGAGGCGGCCAAGCGCGTACTCGGCCAACGCCACTACGACGTGCAGATCATGGGCGGCGCCGCCCTGCACATGGGCTACGTCGCCGAGATGAAGACCGGTGAGGGCAAGACGCTGGTGGGCACCCTGCCCGCGTACCTCAACGGCCTGTCGGGCAAGGGCGTCCACCTCATCACGGTCAACGACTACCTCGCCCAGCGCGACTCCGAGCTGATGGGCCGGGTCCACAAGTTCCTGGGCCTGACGGTCGGATGCATCGTCGCCAACATGACCCCGTCGCAGCGCCGCGAGCAGTACGCCTGCGACATCACCTACGGCACCAACAACGAGTTCGGCTTCGACTACCTGCGCGACAACATGGCGTGGTCGAAGGACGAGCTGGTGCAGCGCGGCCACAACTTCGCGATCGTCGACGAGGTCGACTCGATCCTCGTCGACGAGGCCCGCACGCCGCTGATCATCTCGGGCCCGGCGGACCAGGCCACCAAGTGGTACGGCGACTTCGCCAAGCTGGTGAGGCGGCTGGAGCGCGGCGAGCCCGCCAACCCGCTCAAGCAGCAGCCGGAGACGGGCGACTACGAGGTCGACGAGAAGAAGCGCACGGTCGCCATCCACGAGTCCGGCGTGGCCAAGGTCGAGGACTGGCTGGGGATCGACAACCTCTACGAGTCGGTCAACACCCCGCTGGTGGGCTACCTCAACAACGCGATCAAGGCCAAGGAGCTCTACAAGAAGGACAAGGACTACGTCGTCCTCGACGGCGAGGTCATGATCGTCGACGAGCACACCGGCCGCATCCTGGCCGGCCGCCGCTACAACGAGGGCATGCACCAGGCGATCGAGGCGAAGGAGGGGGTGGAGATCAAGGACGAGAACCAGACGCTCGCCACGATCACCCTCCAGAACTTCTTCCGCCTCTACGACAAGCTCTCGGGCATGACCGGTACGGCCATGACCGAGGCCGCCGAGTTCCAGCAGATCTACAAGCTCGGCGTGGTGCCGATCCCGACCCACCGCCCGATGATCCGCAAGGACCAGTCGGACCTGATCTACCGCACCGAGGTCGCCAAGTTCGACGCGGTGGTCGAGGACATCGTCGAGCGGCACGAGAAGGGCCAGCCGGTCCTGGTGGGCACCACCTCGGTGGAGAAGTCCGAGTACCTGTCGCAGCAGCTCAAGAAGCGCGGCGTGCCGCACGAGGTGCTCAACGCCAAGAACCACGAGCGCGAGGCCGTGATCGTGGCCCAGGCGGGCCGCAAGGGCGCCGTCACGGTCGCCACCAACATGGCCGGCCGCGGTACCGACATCAAGCTCGGCGGCAATCCGGACGACCTCGCCGAGACGGAGCTGCGCGCCAAGGGCCTGGACCCGGTGGAGAACGCCGAGGAGTGGGCGGCTGCCCTGCCCGGGGCCATGGAGCGCGCCGAGCAGGCCGTCGCGGCGGAGCACGAGGAGGTCACCGAGCTCGGCGGCCTGTACGTGCTGGGCACCGAGCGCCACGAGTCGCGCCGCATCGACAACCAGCTGCGCGGCCGCAGCGGCCGTCAGGGCGACCCGGGCGAGTCCCGCTTCTACCTCTCGCTCGGCGACGACCTGATGCGGCTGTTCAAGGCGCAGATGGTCGAGCGTGTGATGTCCATGGCCAACGTGCCCGACGACGTCCCGATCGAGAACAAGATGGTCACCCGCGCCATCGCCTCGGCGCAGTCGCAGGTCGAGCAGCAGAACTTCGAGATCCGCAAGAACGTCCTGAAGTACGACGAGGTCCTCAACCGGCAGCGCGAGGTCATCTACGGCGAGCGCCGCCGCGTCCTGGAGGGCGAGGACCTGCACGAGCAGATCGTCCACTTCATGGACGACACCATCGACGCCTACGTCCAGGCCGAGACGGTCGAGGGCTTCGCCGAGGAGTGGGACCTGGACCGGCTGTGGAGCGCGTTCAAGCAGCTCTACCCGGTGACGGTCACCGTCGAGGACCTCGAGGAGGCCGCCGGAGGCCGCGACGGCATCACGGCGGACTTCATCGCCGACGCCATCAAGGACGACATCCACGAGCGGTACGAGGAGCGCGAGAAGCAGCTCGGCTCGGAGATCATGCGCGAGCTGGAGCGCCGCGTGGTCCTCTCCGTCCTCGACCGCAAGTGGCGCGAGCACCTGTACGAGATGGACTACCTCCAGGAGGGCATCGGCCTGCGCGCCATGGCGCAGCGCGACCCGCTGGTGGAGTACCAGCGCGAGGGCTACGACATGTTCGTCGCGATGATGGACGGCATCAAGGAGGAGTCCGTCGGCTACCTGTTCAACCTGGAGGTCCAGGTCGAGCAGCAGGTCGAGGAGGTGCCGGTCGAGGAGGCCGGGCCCGCCCCCTCCCTGGAGAAGGCCCCGCAGGGGGAGGCCGTCGCGGCGGGCGGGCGCCCGGCGATCCGGGCCAAGGGCCTGGACGCCCCGCAGCGTCCGGACCGGCTGCACTTCTCCGCGCCGACCGTTGACGGCGAGGGCGGTGTCGTCGAGGGCGACTTCGCCAGCGGTGAGGACGGCGGCCCGGTCCGCTCGCCCGCGGACGGCATGACCCGTGCCGAGCGCCGCAGGGCGCAGAAGGAGAAGGGCCGCCGCCGCAAGAAGTGACCCGGCGACCGCCGCCGCACGGCGGCCGGCGGTCCGCTCCGGAGCCGGTTCGGGGCCGGGCGTCCGAGGAGGACGCCCGGCCCCGCGGCGTTTTCCGTGCCGCGCGGGCCCCGCGTTCCGCGCGGCGCGGTCGGGGCGCCGACCGCGCCGGTCGCACCGGCCGGGGCGGTCTTACCGCTCTGACCGTCCGTGACGGTCAGGACACGGTGTCGAGTTCGACGGCGGAGCACAGCCAGCGCTGGTCGCGGGAGCGCTCCAGGCGGAAGGCCAGGGCGCGCAGCCGGTCGCCGGCGGCGATCCGGGCGAACGCCTCGACCGCGCCGGGACGGGGCTGCGACCAGCCGACCTCCCGGACCACCGGAGCCGGTCCGCCCGCCACCGCCGACCGCAGCGGGGTCAGCGGGGCGAGCCGGACCAGTTGCTCGTAGGCCTCGTCGCGGGTGTGGCCGAGCAGCAGGTGGACCGGGCGCAGACCGCTGAGGACGAGCACCAGCCGGTGTGCGAACCAGTAGGGCGGCAGCCGGTCGCGTTCGCGCTGCCGGGCGGCGAGCAGGGCCGAGCGGGCCGGCCGCCGGGAGTCCCGGCGGCCGGGAGGGGCGGTACGGCTGGTGGGCGGCATGGTCTCTCCCCGTGGTCTTGTGCGGTCTCCCGCACGCCGATCGTTTACTGGTCGGTAACTTCCATCCCGGTTTCTACTGGGCGGCCCGCGGCGCGGCAACGACCGACGGACGGTGGCGGCGGGCTGTCTGTGTTTCACCTGTCAGGTGGAGGAGCCGCCGGGGCTTGACGGCCGGGGCCGCTGACCTGCGCCGTCCGCCCGGCACGGGCGGGCGGACCCGCGCGGGACCGGGGGCGTACGGCGCGCGGAAGCCGCCGTATGCTGTCGGGGCACCCGGAGCGGCCTTACACGAAAGTGGTGGCGATGCGCGTCTATGTCCCCCTCACCCTGCCGGGCCTGGCGGCCGCGCACCGGGCGGGCGAGCTCGGCCCCGGCCCGCTGACCGCCTACGCGGTCACCCCCGGGCTGCGCGAGTGGTACGTCTCGGACGACATCGAGGAACTGGAGTACGCCGCGCTCGGCCGCGCCGCGCAGGCCTCGCTGCGGCTCCTGGCCGTCGCCCCGGACACCCCGCGCCGCCGGGTCGTGGTGGCCGTCGACGTGCCCGACCGCGAGGCCGTGGCCGACCCGGACCGGGGCCTGGACCCGGCAGCGCTGGGCGAGGTGCGCATCGAGCGGGCCGTACCGCTGGAGCGGGCCGCCGCCGTACACGTCGACGGCGGCGACGCCGAGGCGGACGTCGCCGCGGCGGCACGGGCGCTGGGCGCGGCCGACCAGGGCGACGACGACGCCCGCTTCACGGTGGACGGGGCGGACGACCACGAGCTGCTGTGGTACGCCACCCAGGAGATCGGCGACATCGTGGAGGAGCTGGGCTGAGCCCGCTCCCGGCCGGCGCCGCGGGGCCGGCCCGAGCACCTCGGCCTCCGCCCCGGCGCGCCGGCCGCGTCTGTCGCTTGTCACACCCAGCCTCTACCGTCGTGGGTATGGACTCGGGCACGGGGAGAGCCCACATCGTGTGGGACTGGAACGGCACGCTGCTGCACGACATCGACGCGGTGATCGCGGCGACCAACGCCGCCTTCGCCGAGATAGGGCTGCCCGCCATCACGCTGGAGCGCTACCGGGAGCTGTACTGCGTACCGGTGCCGCGCTTCTACGAACGGCTGATGGGCCGGCTGCCCACCGACGAGGAGTGGGCCGGGATGGACGAGGTCTTCCACCGGCACTACTTCGCGCGCATCGAGCAGGTGGGGCTCGCCGAGGGCGCTGCGGAACTGCTCGCCGCGCGGCGCGAGGCCGGGCTGACCCAGTCGCTGTGCTCCCTGGCCCCGCACGACCACCTGGTGCCGCTGGTGCGCAGACACGGCATCGAGGAGCACTTCGTCCGGGTCGACGGGAACCTCGGCGGCGGCAGCGGGTCGAGCGTCGGCAAGGCCCGGCAGATGGCGGCGCACGTGGCGGCGCTCGACGGGTTCGACCCCCGCCGCACCGTGGTGGTCGGCGACGCGGTGGACGACGCGGTGGCGGCCGCCGCCGTGGGCGCGCGGGCCGTGCTGTACACCGGCGGCTCCCACAGCAGGAGCAGCCTGGAGGCGGCCGGGGTGCCGGTGGTGGACAGCCTCACCGAGGCGGTGGAGGTGGCCGAGCACGTGATCGCGCGGGACTGAGGCCGGCCGTACGCCGTGCCGTCCGCGGCCCGGTGGATGCTGTCCACAACGTCCAACTCCGACCCCCGGTTTTGTACACATACTGTCCATGACGGGGCCCGGTCGAGGAGGGGTAGCCTAGCCGCGTGATCAGCGAGACACCCGCGGGAGGCAGTGCCGCCTCCGACCCCGGGCACCCGTGCGACACCGCCGGGGCCGGGGATGTCGCAGGTCACACCCTCTCCGGGCATGACGCCCCGCTCCGGCGGACACCTGGTGTGCCGGCGCCGGACCCTCAGAACCCTCAACGCCTTGACGTCACGCAACGGCGCGCGACAGGAGCCAGACGACATGCAGACCAAGCTGGATGAAGCAAAGGCCGAGCTGCTCGAACGAGCCGCCCGGGTCGCCGACAGCGGTCCCGCCGGCAGCCAACCCGTACCGGGGCTGGACGCCGGGGCCCTCGGCCCGTACCTCCAGCGCTACTACCTGCACACCGCTCCCGAGGACCTCACCGACCGCGACCCGGTCGACGTCTACGGTGCCGCGGTCTCCCACTGCCGGCTGGCCCAGCAGCGCCCCCAGGGCACCGCGAACGTCCGCGTCCACACCCCGTCCGTCGAGGAGAACGGCTGGACGTGCACCCACAGCGTCGTGGAGGTCGTCACCGACGACATGCCCTTCCTGGTGGACTCGGTCACCAACGAGCTGACCAGGCAGGGACGCGGCATCCACCTGGTGGTCCACCCCCAGGTCACCGTGCGCCGCGATGTCACCGGCAGGCTGCTCCAGGTCCTGGACACGGGCGCCCGGCCCCGTCAGGAGATGCCGGACGACGCGCTCACCGAGTCCTGGATCCACGTCGAGATCGACCGCGAGACCGACCGCGAGGACCTGAAGCGGATCACCGCCGACCTGCGGCGCGTCCTGTCCGACGTGCGCGAGGCCGTCGAGGACTGGCAGAAGATGCGGAACGCCGCGCTGCGGATCGCCGACGGACTGCCCGACGAGCCGCTCGCCGGCGACCTGCCCGAGCAGGAGGTCGAGGAGGCGCGCGAACTGCTGCGCTGGCTCGCGGACGACCACTTCACCTTCCTGGGCTACCGCGAGTACGAGCTGACCTCCGAGGCCGCGGACGGGACCGAGGAACTGCTGCTCACCGCCGTCCCGGGCACCGGCCTGGGCATCCTGCGCTCCGATCCGCACCACGACGACCGCGGCGACGGCGACCGGGGAGGCGACAAGGGCGGCGCACGCGGCGGTGACCGCGGCGGCGACCGCGACGGCGCCTCCGCCCGCCCCCACGCGCCCGCCCACACCCACGCCCACCCGGTGTCGCCCTCCTTCAACCGCCTCCCGGCCGGTGTCCGCGCCAAGGCCCGCGAGCACAGGCTGCTGGTGCTCACCAAGGCCAACAGCCGGGCCACCGTCCACCGCCCCTCCTACCTCGACTACATCGGGGTGAAGAAGTTCGACGAGGCGGGCAACGTGGTGGGGGAGCGCCGCTTCCTCGGCCTGTTCTCGTCGGCCGCCTACACCGAGTCGGTGCGCCGGGTGCCCGTCATCCGCCGCAAGGTCGAGGAGGTGGTCGGCTCCACCGGCTTCGTCCCCGACAGCCACGACGGCCGCGACCTGCTCCAGATCCTGGAGACGTACCCGCGCGACGAGCTCTTCCAGATCCCGGCCGACGAGCTGCGCGAGATCGCCACCTCCGTGCTGTACCTCCAGGAGCGCCGCAAGCTCCGGCTCTACCTGCGGCAGGACGAGTACGGCCGCTACTACTCCGCGCTGGTCTACCTGCCGCGCGACCGCTACACCACCGCCGTGCGGCTGCGGATGACCGACATCCTCATGGAGGAGCTGGGCGGCACCAACGTCGACTTCACCGCCTGGAACACCGAGTCGGTCCTCGCCCGGCTGCACTTCGTCGTCCGCGTCCCGCAGGGCACGGAGCTGACGCAGCTGACCCACGCCGACGCCGAGCGCATCGAGGCCCGGCTGGTGGAGGCCGCCCGCTCCTGGGCCGACGGCTTCTCCGAGGCGCTGGTCGCCGAGGTCGGAGAGGAGCGGGCGGCCCGGCTCGCCCACCGCTACGGCGGAGCCTTCCCCGAGGGCTACAAGGCGGACTTCCCGCCCCGCACCGCCGTCGCCGACCTCCAGTACATCCAGGGGCTGGAACGGGGCGAGGGCGTCAGCGACTTCGCGCTCAGCCTGTACGAGCCGGTCGGGGCCGGCCCCGGCGAGCGCCGCTTCAAGATCTACCGCACCGGCGAGCCCGTCTCGCTCTCCGCCGTGCTGCCGATCCTCCAGGCCATGGGCGTCGAGGTCGTCGACGAGCGCCCCTACGAGCTGCGCTGCGCCGACCGCTCCCCGGCGTGGATCTACGACTTCGGGCTCCGGCTGCCGGCGAACCACGCGCAGAACCTGGAGGGGGACGCCCGCGAGCGCTTCCAGGACGCCTTCGCCGCCGTCTGGAGCGGTGAGGCCGAGAGCGACGGCTTCAACGCGCTGGTGCTGTCGGCCGGACTGACCTGGCGGCAGGCGATGGTGCTGCGCGCCTACGCCAAGTACCTGCGGCAGGCCGGCTCGCCCTTCAGCCAGGACTACATGGAGGACACCCTCCGCCGCAACGTCCACACCACCCGGCTGCTGGTCAGCCTCTTCGAGGCCCGCCTCTCCCCGGACCGCGCCGCCGCCGGCCACGAACTGACCGACGGCCTGCTGGAGGAGCTGGACGGAGCGCTGGACCAGGTCGCCTCGCTGGACGAGGACCGCATCCTGCGCTCGTTCCTCACCCTCATCAAGGCGACCCTGCGCACGAACTACTTCCAGCCGCGCGACGAGGAGTCGGGCCGGCCGCACGCGTACGTGTCGATGAAGTTCGACCCGCAGGCCATCCCGGACCTGCCCGCGCCCCGCCCGGCGTACGAGATCTGGGTGTACTCCCCGCGCGTGGAGGGCGTGCACCTGCGGTTCGGCAAGGTCGCCCGCGGCGGCCTGCGCTGGTCCGACCGGCGCGAGGACTTCCGCACCGAGATCCTGGGTCTGGTCAAGGCGCAGGAGGTCAAGAACACGGTGATCGTGCCGGTGGGGGCCAAGGGCGGCTTCGTCGGCAAGCGGCTGCCCGACCCCTCGGCGGACCGCGACGCCTGGCTGGCCGAGGGCGTCGCCTGCTACAAGACCTTCATCTCCGGCATGCTCGACATCACCGACAACCTCGTGGGCGGCCAGGTCGTACCGCCCGAGCGCGTGGTGCGGCACGACGGGGACGACACCTACCTGGTCGTCGCGGCCGACAAGGGCACCGCATCCTTCTCCGACACCGCCAACGAGGTCGCCACCGCCTACGGCTTCTGGCTCGGCGACGCCTTCGCCTCCGGAGGCTCGGCCGGCTACGACCACAAGGCCATGGGCATCACCGCCCGCGGCGCCTGGGAGTCGGTCAAGCGGCACTTCCGCGAGCTCGGGCACGACACCCAGACCGAGGACTTCACGGTCGTCGGCATCGGCGACATGTCCGGTGACGTCTTCGGCAACGGCATGCTGCTCAGCGAGCACATCCGGCTGGTGGCCGCCTTCGACCACCGCCACATCTTCCTCGACCCGGACCCGGACGCGGCCACCTCCTACGCCGAACGCCGCCGGCTGTTCGAACTGCCGCGCTCCTCCTGGGCCGACTACGACACCTCGCTGCTGTCGCCCGGCGGCGGCGTCCACCCCCGCAGCGCCAAGTCCATCCCCGTCAGCGCGCAGGTGCGCCAGGCGCTGGGCATCGATGGCGGCGTCACCAAGATGACGCCTGCGGAGCTGATGAGGGCCATCCTCAAGGCCCCGGTGGACCTGCTGTGGAACGGCGGCATCGGCACCTACGTGAAGGCGTCCACCGAGACCGACGCCGACGTCGGCGACAAGGCCAACGACGCGATCCGCGTCAACGGCCGGGACCTGCGGGTGCGGGTCGTCGGGGAGGGCGGGAACCTGGGCCTGACCCAGCTCGGCCGCATCGAGTTCGCGCACGAGGGCGGCCGGATCAACACCGACGCCATCGACAACAGCGCGGGCGTGGACTCCTCCGACCACGAGGTCAACATCAAGATCCTGCTCAACTCGGTCGTCGCCGACGGCGACATGACCGTCAAGCAGCGCAACGCGCTGCTGGCGGAGATGACCGACGAGGTCGCCGAGCTGGTGCTGCGCAACAACTACGCGCAGAACGTGGCGCTGGCCAACGCGATGCGGCAGGCGCCCGACCTGCTCCACGCCCAGCAGCGGCTCATGCGCAGCCTCTCCCGCCAGGGACGGCTGGACCGGCAGCTGGAGTTCCTGCCCGCCGACCGGCAGATCCGCGAGCGGCTGGCGCACGGCCGCGGACTGACCCAGCCCGAGATGGCGGTGCTGCTGGCGTACGCCAAGATCACCGTCACCGAGGAACTGGCGGACACCGATCTGGCGGACGACCCGTATCTGCAGCGGCTGGCGCACGCGTACTTCCCCAGCGCGCTGCGCGAACGCTTCCCCGAGCAGATCGAGCGCCACGCCCTGCGGCGCGAGATCGTCACGACCCTCCTGGTCAACGACACGGTCAACACAGGGGGTTCGACCCTGGTGCACCGGATGAAGGAGGAGTCGGGAGCCTCCGCGGAGGAGATCGTGCGGGCGCACACCGCCTCCCGGGAGATCTTCGGCCTGGCCCGCGTCTGGGACGAGATCGAGGATCTGGACAACACCGTGGCCGCCGACGTCCAGACCCGCATGCGGCTGCACGCCAGGCGGCTGGTCGAGCGGGGCACCCGCTGGCTGCTGAACAACCGGCCGCAGCCGCTGAAGCTCGCCGAGACCATCGAGGTCTTCCAGGAGCGGGTGGAGGTGGTCTGGTCCCAACTGCCCAAGCTGCTCAGGGGCGCGGACCTGGACTGGCACCAGAGCGTCGACGACGAGCTGACCGGCGCCGGGGTCCCCGGCGACCTGGCGCTGCGGGTGGCGGGCTTCTCCTCCGTCTTCCCCGCCCTGGACGTGGTGGCCGTCGCCGACCGCACCGGCCGTGAACTGCTGGACGTCGCCGAGGTCTACTACGACCTGGCCGACCGGCTGGGCATCACCGAGCTCCAGGACAGGGTGAGCGAGCTGCCGCGCTCCGACCGCTGGCAGTCGATGGCACGCGCGGCGATCCGCGAGGACCTCTACGCCGCCCACCAGCTCCTCACGGCGGACGTGCTGGCCTCCGGGGACGGCAGCGCCACGCCCGAGCAGCGCTTCAACGCCTGGGAGGAGAAGAGCGCCGCCGTCCTGGGGCGGGCCAGGGCCACGCTGGAGGAGATCCGCGAGTCGGACACCTTCGACCTGGCGAACCTGTCGGTGGCGATGCGCACGATGCGCACACTGCTGCGCAGCAACCGCTGACGCGCCGGAGCGCCGGAGCGCCGGGCGCCGGGGCACAGCGGGAGAGCAGCCGGAGATCAGCCGGAGATCACGGTGTGAGGGGGCGGCCGTCGGGCCGCCCCCTCACACCGTGTACGGCGCGGTGCCGTGGCCCTACTTCACCGCGCCGGCCATCACACCCGAGACGAACTGCCGCTGGAAGGCGAAGAACACCGCCAGCGGGATCACCATCGACACGAACGCGCCCGAGGCCAGCACGTCGATGTTGTTGCCGAACTGGCGCACCTGCTGCTGGAGGGCGACCGTGATCGGCGGATCGCCCGCG
The DNA here is from genome assembly GCF_046614825.1 of Streptomyces nanhaiensis. Taxonomy (NCBI): domain Bacteria; kingdom Bacillati; phylum Actinomycetota; class Actinomycetes; order Kitasatosporales; family Streptomycetaceae; genus Streptomyces; species Streptomyces nanhaiensis. Next base: position 4,878 of record NZ_JBKJFM010000054.1, on the reverse strand, counting down.
TCGGCGAAGATCAGCGCGACCAGCATGTCGTTCCACACCCACAGGAACTGGAAGATGCCCAGGCTCGCGATCGCCGGGCCGCCCAGCGGCAGGACGACACGGGTGAACAGCCGTACCTCGCCCGCGCCGTCCAGCCGCGCCGCCTCCAGCAGTTCGCGCGGGATCTCGGCGAAGAAGTTGCGCAGCAGGAAGATCGCGAACGGCAGGCCGAAGGCCGTGTGGAAGACCACCACGCCCACGGTGGTCTCGAAGATCCCCAGGTTGTTGAAGAGTTTGGCCACCGGGATCAGCGCCACCTGCACCGGCACCACCAGCAGCCCGACGACCGCCAGGAACCACCAGTCCCGGCCGGGGAAGTCCAGCCAGGCGAAGGCGTATCCGGCCAGCGAGCCGATCACCACGACCAGCACCGTGGAGGGCACGGTGATGACCAGGGTGGTCAGCAGGGAACCGGTGATGGCGTCGTTCTCCAGCAGGGAGCGGTAGTTGGAGGCCGTCAGCTGCGACCAGTCGCCCAGCGCCGTCCACCAGCCGGAGGAGGAGACGTCGGAACGCTCCCGGAAGGACGACAGCAGCAGCCCGGTCGTCGGCAGCAGCCACAGCAGGGCGACCACGACCAGTGTGAAGCGCACCGCCCAGTGCCCGGTGAGCGCGGCGATCCGCGCGCCGAGCGGCCTGCGTGTCCGGCCGCTCCGCCCCGGCCCCGCGGGTGCGGGCACGGGTGCGGGCGCCGGCCCGGGGCCCGGTACCTTCTCGGAGAGAGTGCTCACCGTCGGTTCTCCCTCCTCAGCCGCCGGACGTTGAAGACCATCACCGGCACCACCAGCAACAGCAACAGCACCGCGATGGCGCTGCCCACGCCCTGGTCCGCGCCCGTGCCGAAGGACGACAGGTACAGCTGGAGCGCCAGCACGTTCGCGTCGGACTGGGTGGCGCCCGGGGCGATGATGTAGACGAGGTCGAAGATCTTCAGCACGTTGATCATCAGGGTGACGAGGACGACCGCGAGCACGGGCGCCAGTACCGGCACCGTGACCCTGCGGAAGACCTGCCACTCGTTCGCGCCGTCCACCCGTGCGGCCTCCAGCAGTTCGCGGGGCACCCCCGCCAGGCCCGCCGCGATCAGCACCATCGCGAAGCCCGCCCACATCCAGACGTAGGAGGCGATGATGGCCGGGGTGATCAGGGACGGCCCGAGCCAGTTGACCCCGTTGTAGGCCTCGGTGAAGTTGGAGGCGGGCAGCCGCAGGTGGGCGCCGTCCGCCTCGGCGGGCAGGGTGAAGACGCCGTCCTCCCCGGTGGTGGCGGTGGCCACCACCCTGCCGTCCCGCACGGCCTCGACCACCACCCCGGCCAGGGCCTTCTCGCCCGGGTCGACGACGTTCGGCTCGCCTCCGCCGCCCTTGGCGAAGTCCACCCAGACCGTGCCGGTGACCCCGCCGTCGCCCGCGGGCCGCGCGGGCGACGCCTCGGCGGCGTCGGCCAGGTCCTGGGGAGGTACGCCCACCAGCGGCAGGTTCGCCGGGTCCGCGGCGTCCACCGCGGACCCGGTGGTGTACGCGCCGCCGCCGGTCCTCTCCAGCTCCCCGTTCGGCCGCGGGCGGGCGCCGGGCCAGGCGGAGGCCTCGTTGAATGTGTCGTGGACCCCGACCCAGACGGCGTTCGCCACCCCGCGGTCCGGGTCCTGCTCGTACACCAGGCGGAAGATGATGCCCGCGGCGAGCATCGAGATGGCCATGGGCATGAAGACGATCAGCTTGAACGCGGTGCCCCAGCGCACCCGTTCGGTCAGCACCGCGAAGATCAGCCCGAGGGCGGTGCAGACGGTCGGGGCGACGACCACCCAGATCGTGTTGTTCTTGATCGCCGTCAGGGTGTCGTCGTCGGTGAACAGCTCGACGTAGTTGCCCAGGCCGACGAATCCGGTGCCGGAGGCGTCGAAGAGGCTCCGGTAGACCGAGTAGACGATGGGATAGACGACCAGCGCGCCCAGCAGCACCAGGGCCGGCAGCAGGAAGCAGGCCGCCAGCCAGGGCCGGGTGCGGACGATGGAGGAGCGGCGGGTTCCGGGGGCGGGCGGGCCCGGCGGGCCGGGGGCCGCCGGGCCGCCCGCTGTGGCGGTCGACATGGCAGTCGTGCCTCCGTCCCGGCCCGTCAGTCGCCGTACGCCTTGGCCGCGGCGGCCTCCAGCTCCCGCTGGGCGCCGGCCACGTCCCCGGGATCGGCCAGGAAGTCCTGGAGCGCCTTCCACTCGCCCTCGCCCTTGGTGCCGCCGAAGGCGGCCGGAGCCTGGTCGGACATGTCGAAGCGGAAGTCGTCGCCCGCGGCGATCAGCGCCTCGGCGATGTCGCGCTGCACGTCGTCGGGGTAGACGGAGGTGTCCAGCTCCTTGTTGGGCGAGATGAAGCCGCCCTGCTCCGCCCAGATCGCGGCGGCGTCGGTGGAGGCCAGGAAGGTGAGCAGGGCGTGGGCGCCCTCGCCGTCCTTCAGCGCCACCGCCGCGTCGCCCGCACTGACCACCGGAGAGCTCTCGCCTACGGCCGGGAAGGGGAAGACCTTGGCGTCCTGGCCGATCTCCGCATCGGTGTCGCCGATGTTGACGGCGACGAAGTCGCCCTCGTAGACCATCGCGGCCTGCGGTTCCTGGACGTCGGCGAAGACCTGGGTGACGGACTTGGGGAACTCCGTGCGCAGCGCGCCCTGGTTGCCGCCCGCCAGCAGTTCCTTCCTGCCGAACAGCTCGCCGAGGGTGGTCAGCGCCTCCTTGACGGAGGGGTCGGTCCACTTGATCTCGTGCTTGGCGAGCTGGTCGTACTTCTCGGGCCCGGCCTGGGAGAGGTATACGTTCTCGAACCAGTCGGTGAGCGTCCAGCCGTCCGCGCCGCCGACCGAGACCGGCGGGACGCCGGAGTCGGAGATCGTCCGGGCGGTCTCCAGGAACTCGTCCCAGGTCTTCGGCTCGCTCACGCCCGCGTTCTCGAAGGCGGTGGTGTTGTACCAGACCAGGGACTTGTTGGCGGCCTTGAAGTAGACGCCGTACTGCTCGCCGTCGTGGGCGCCCAGATCCCGCCAGCCCTGGGAGAAGTTCTTCTCCAGCTGCTCGCGCGCCTCGGCCTCGAGCGGCTTGATCCAGCCCTTCTCGGCGAACTGGTGGAGCACGCCGACCTGCGGCAGCATCGCCACGTCCGGAGGCGCGCCGCCCTCGATCTTGGAACCGACGAAGGTCGCCACGTTGTCGCCGGTCGGGACGAAGCCGACCTCGGCGCCCGTGCGCTTCTCGAACTCGTCCAGGACCCTGCGGAAGTTCTTCTGCTCCGGGCCGGTCCACACGGCCGCCACCTGGAGCTTCTGCCCCTTCAGATCCGGTAGTTCGACGGTGGGCTCCCGCCCGTCGCCCGCCCCGTTCCCGGAGCCCCCGGACTTGTCGCCCCCGCCGTCACCTCCGCCGCAGGCGGCCGTCAGCGTCAGCGCCAGCGCCGCGGCCAGCGCGATGCCCGCTCTGCGGGCCCGCGATCGAGTTGTACGGACAGAAGTGCGCATAGCTCACCGTCCCCACTGTCGGCACGGCCGGTCGTCGAACGGCCGCGCCGTACGTCCCGTTCGGTCAGTCCTACGCCTGAACACATTGCCCGGCAACAGCGCTTCACATGTCGGCTCGCCGTTCGTGACCGGCTCGTGACCGTAAGACCCCGGCCCCCGGAACCCAAGCTGCCGGGCGGGGCCGCCGGTGTCACATCAGCGGGGGCGGCGCGGGGGCGCCCGCCTCGCGGGCGGCGCGCTCGACCGCGCTGGCGAGCAGTGCCAGATCGGTCGGCCCGTTGCCCAGTTCGCGTACGGGGCGGCGGGTGGGGGGATCCCCGGCGCGCGCCCAGTCCAGTGGGACCACCGTCGGCCGCAGAGTCGCCGTGCGGGGTATGCGGCCCGACACCCGGCCCGCCTGGAAGGCGGTCACCGAGCCGTCCGGCCGGTGCAGCGACCCGCGCCCCGGCAGCGGCTCCTCCGCGGGGCCGCCCCGGCCGTCCGCGGCGCCCGAGCCGTCCGAGGCGCCCCGGCCGTCCGGCCCGCCGCGGGTGTCGGAGCCCAGGAAGGCCCGCAGGGCCGCTCCCTGCCCGGTGGCCGTCCGCCCGGTGTGCTCCGGCCGTCCGGTGGCGGCTATCAGATGCACCCCCAGCCGCGCCCCGTCCCGTGCCACGGCCTCCAGCGCCCGGACCACCGAACCGGCCGCCGGCCGGCCGGGGTTGCCCAGGGCGGGGGCGACCAGCGTGTCGAAGTCGTCGACGAGGACCACCAGCCGGGGCAGCGGTCCCGGAGTGGTGGCGGTCCCGGCGGGATCCGCATCCCCGGGCGCACGGAGCTTGAGGGCGCCGGGTTCGGAGCCCGCGCCGACCCCCGCGCCGACCCCCGTGCCGGAGCCCGTGCCCGTCCGGGGAGCACCGGCGGCCCGGCGCTGGGCGACCACCCGGGCGGCCGGGCCGCCGGTGGGGCCGCCGGCGGCATGGTGCCGCGCACGCGACACCTCCGCCGCGTACGCCTCGTACGGGCGGTCGCCGAGCAGTTCCGCGCGGCGCTTCAGCTCGCCGCCCAGGGCCTGCGCGAACTCCCGCATCCGCACCGGATCCCCCGCGGCCAGGTACGTCGTGGCGTGCGGCAGGTCGCCGCAGACCCGTAGCCCGTCGCCGTCCCCGTCCACCAGGACCAGGGCCAGCCTGTCCGGCCGCTCCCCGGCGGCCAGCGAGGCGGCCGCCGAGCGCAGCAGCTCGGTCTTGCCGGAACCGGCCGGACCCGAGACGAGGAAGGGGCCGTGGGCGGCCGCGAGGTCCGCGGTGACCGGGCCGTGCGGGCCCGCGCCCAGCACGGCCTCGGCCCGCGGACCGGCGG
>NZ_JBKJFM010000053.1:0-33535 GCF_046614825.1 Streptomyces nanhaiensis | reverse complement strand
CTGCTGGCTCCGGCGGTGGGCCTGCTGGAGCGGCGGGGGCTCCCCCGCGCGGCGGGCACGGCCCTGGTGGTGGCCGCACTGGCCGTGGCCGTCACCGTGCCGGCCCTGCTGATCGCGCCGCTGCTGCCGGGGCCGGTCTCCCGCGGGCCCGCCGGCCTGCCCGACCGGGTGGCCGCGGCCCTGGAGGAGGACGGCCGGGCGCTCGCCGTGCACCGGCCCGAGCTGGGCGTCCTCGTCGCCGCCGTGCCCGCCGACGGCGCGGAGCGCGCCGAGGCGGAACGGGCCGTGACGGCCGTCGACGACGAGAAGGTGCGGCTGCGCTCGGCGGTGAAGTCCCGCGACGGCTTCTTCACCACCTTCTTCGTCAGCCCCTACTCCCGCCACCTCGCCCGCTGGTGCGCCCGGCGCGGACTCACCCCCAACCAGGTGACCACCGCCTCGCTGCTGACCGCGCTGGTCGCTGCCGCCTGTGCGGCCACCGGCACCCGCGGCGGCTTCGTCGCGGCCGGGGCGCTGCTGATCGCCTCGTTCGTGCTGGACTGCACCGACGGCCAGCTCGCCCGCTACGCGCTGAAGTACTCCAAGCTGGGCGCCTGGCTGGACGCCACCTTCGACCGGGCCAAGGAGTACGCCTACTACGCGGGCCTGGCCCTCGGCGCGGCCCGCGGCGGCGACGACGTGTGGGCCCTGGCGCTGGGCGCGATGGTGCTCCAGACCTGCCGCCACGTGGTGGACTTCTCCTTCAACGAGGCCGACCGCCACGAGAGGGAGGCCGGCGGGGAGCACACGGGGGAGTGCGAGGGGGGGCCGGCGGCCGGAAGCGCCGACCCAGCCGCCGCCCTGTCCGGGAGGCTCGACAGGGTCGGCTGGACGGTGTGGGCCCGCCGCATGATCGTGCTGCCGATCGGCGAACGCTGGGCGCTGATCGCCGTCCTCACCGCCCTCACCACGCCCCGCACCACCTTCGTCGTGCTGCTGGCCGGATGCGCGTTCGCCGCCTGCTACACCACCGCCGGGCGGGTGCTGCGCTCCCTTGCCCGCAAGGGCGTGCGCACCGACGGCGCCGCGCGGGCCCTGGCCGAGCTGGCCGACTCCGGGCCGTCGGCCGAGGCCGTGGCGCGGGCCGCCGCGTTCCGGCGGCGCGGCGGGCGGCCGTCCGGGTTCGCCGCCCCGGCCCTCGCCCTGCTCGGTTCGGCCGCCCTGGTGGCCGCCGCGCTGTGGGCGCCGGTCGGGCCCTGGCTGCCGGCCGCCGCGCTCGGCTACGCCGCCCTGTCCGGGCTGGCCGTCGCCCGTCCGCTCAAGGGCCCGCTGGACTGGCTGGTCCCGCCCCTCTTCCGCGCCGCGGAGTACACCACCGTCCTGGCGCTGGCCGCCCGTTCGGACGCGGAAGGGGCCCTGCCCGCCGCGTTCGGGCTGGTCGCGGCGGTCGCCTACCATCACTACGACACGGTGTACCGCATCCGCGGCGGCACCGGCGCCCCCCCGCGCCTGCTGGTGCGGGCGATCGGCGGGCACGAGGGACGCGCTGTGGCGGTCACGGCCGCCGCCGCCCTCTGGGCCGCGGGGCAGGGCTTCACGATCGCGCTCACGGCCCTGGCCGGGGCCCTGGCGCTCACGGTGGTCACCGAGAGCGTCCGTTTCTGGGTGTCCTCACACGCACCCGCCGTACACGACGAAACAGGAGAACCCGCATGATCGGCCTCGTGCTGGCCGCCGGCGCCGGACGGCGTCTGCGCCCCTACACCGACACCCTTCCCAAGGCCCTGGTGCCGGTGGACCCGGCGGGCGAGGGCACCACCACCGTGCTGGACCTCACCCTCGGCAACTTCCGCGAGGTCGGCCTCACCGACGTCGCCGTGGTCGTGGGCTACCGCAAGGAGGCCGTGCACGAGCGCAGGGCCGCCCTGGAGAAGAAGTACGGCGTCAAGCTCCACCTGGTGGAGAACGACAAGGCCGAGGAGTGGAACAACGCCTACTCCCTGTGGTGCGCCCGCGACGTCATCAAGGAGGGCGTGATCCTGGCCAACGGGGACACCGTCCACCCCGTCTCCGTCGAGCAGACCCTCCTGGAGGCCCGCGGCAAGGGGCAGCGGATCATCCTCGCCCTCGACACGGTCAAGAAGCTGGCCGACGAGGAGATGAAGGTCGTCACCGAGCCCGGCAGGGGCGTGCGCCGCATCACCAAGCTGATGGACCCGGCCGACGCCACCGGCGAGTACATCGGCGTGACCCTCATCGAGGGCGACGCCGCCGCCGACCTGGCCGACGCGCTGAAGGCCACCTACGAGCGCGACCCGCAGCTCTACTACGAGGACGGCTACCAGGAGATGGTCGACCGCGGCCTCACCATCGACACCGCCGCCATCGGCGACGTCAAGTGGGTCGAGATCGACAACCACGACGACCTGAACAAGGCGCGGGAGATCGCGTGCCAGTACTGACCCGGCTCATTCCGTCGCCGGTCGTCGTCGACATCAGGCCCGGTGCGCTGGACGATCTGGCGGGTCTCCTGGTCGACCAGCGCATCTCGGCCTCCGGCAAGCTCGCCATCGCCATCAGCGGCGGCTCGGGCGCGGCCCTGCGCGAGCGGTTCGCGCCCGCCCTGCCGGGCGCCGACTGGTACGAGGTCGGCGGCGGCACGCTGGACGACGCGATCAAGCTGGCCGACGCGATGAAGTCCGGCCACTACGACGCGGTCGTCGGCATGGGCGGCGGCAAGATCATCGACTGCGCCAAGTTCGCCGCCGCGCGCATCGGCCTGCCGCTGGTCGCCGTCGCCACCAACCTCAGCCACGACGGCCTGTGCTCGCCGGTCGCCACGCTCGACAACGACGCCGGCCGCGGCTCGTACGGCGTGCCGAACCCGATCGCGATCGTGATCGACCTCGATGTCATCCGCGAGGCCCCGATCCGCTTCGTGCGCTCGGGCGTGGGCGACGTGATCTCCAACATCTCCGCCGTCGCCGACTGGGAGCTCTCCCACAAGGTCACCGGCGAGTCGATCGACGGCCTGGCCGCCGCCATGGCCCGCCAGGCCGGCGAGGCGGTGCTGCGCCACCCGGGCGGCTGCGGCGACGACGAGTTCCTCACCGTGCTGGCCGAGGGGCTGGTGCTCACCGGCATCTCCATGTCGGTCGCCGGCGACAGCCGCCCCGCCTCCGGCGCCTGCCACGAGATCAACCACGCCTTCGACCTGCTCTACCCCAGGCGCGCGGCCGCCCACGGCGAGCAGTGCGGGCTCGGGGCGGCCTTCGCGATGCACCTGCGCGGGGCGGAGGAGCAGACGGCGCTGATCGTCGACGTGCTGCGCCGCCACGGCCTGCCCGTGCTGCCGGGCGAGATCGGCTTCAACGAGGACGAGTTCGTGCGCGCGGTGGAGTACGCGCCGCAGACCCGGCCCGGGCGCTACACGATCATCGAGCACCTGGACCTGTCCACCGACCAGATCAGGGACGCGTACGCCGACTATGTCAAAGCCGTCAGTAGCTGAACTCCGCCCGGTCGTCCACCCCGCCGGGGTGAAGGACCGGCGCAGCGGTGAGCACTGGGCCGGGCGCCTGTACATGCGGGAGATCTCGCTGCGCTGGACCCGGCATCTGGTGAACACCCGGATAACGCCCAACCAGCTCACCTATCTGATGGTCGTCGCAGGTGTGGCGGCCGGCGCCGTGCTGCTGGTGCCGGGCCTGGCAGGGGCCGTCCTCGCCGCCCTGCTGATCCAGTTCTACCTGCTGCTGGACTGCGTGGACGGCGAGGTCGCCCGCTGGCGGAAGCAGACCTCCATCACCGGCGTCTACCTCGACCGGGTGGGGCACTACCTGGCCGAGGCGGCGTTGCTGGTCGGCTTCGGGGTGCGGGCCGCCGACGTCTTCCGCGCCGAGGGGGCCTCCGCGAACTGGCTGTGGGCCTTCCTGGGCACCGTGGCCGCGCTGGGCGCGATCCTGATCAAGGCCGAGACCGACCTGGTGGACGTGGCCCGCTCCCGCAGCGGCCTGCCCGCCGTGAAGGACGAGGCGGCCGTGCCCCGCTCCTCGGGGCTGGCACTGGCCCGCCGGGCGGCCGCGGCGCTGAAGTTCCACCGGCTGGTCGGCGGAGTCGAGGCGTCCCTGGTGATCCTGCTGGTCGCGGTGGCGGACGCAGTGCACGGCGGCCTGTTCTTCACCCGGCTGGGCGTCGCGGTCCTGGCGGCCATCGCGGTCCTGCAGACGCTGCTGCACCTGGTGTCCATCCTGGCCTCGAGCCGGCTGCGGTGAGGGCGGTGAACGACATGGCCGAGGGCGCACAGTCCTCCTCCGGCAGGCCCCTGACACTGGGCGCGGTCGTCCTGACCATGGGCGACCGCCCCGAGGAGCTGCGCGCCCTGCTGGACTCGGTCGCCAAGCAGGACGGCGACCCGGTCCAGGTCGTGGTCGTCGGCAACGGCGCCCCGCTGCCGGAGCTCCCGCAGGGGGTGCGGACGGTGGAGCTGCCGGAGAACCTGGGCATCCCCGGTGGCCGCAACGTCGGCATCGAGGCCTTCGGGCCCGGCGGGAGCGAGGTGGACGCGCTGCTCTTCCTCGACGACGACGGGCTGCTGCCGAACACCGACACCGCCGAACTGGTCCGGCGGGCGTTCGCCGCCGACCCGGAGCTGGGCATCATCAGCTTCCGCATCGCCGACCCGGACACCGGGGCCACCCAGCGCCGCCACGTACCGCGGCTGCGCGCCTCGGACCCGATGCGCTCCTCGCGCGTGACGACCTTCCTCGGCGGCGCCACCGCCGTGCGCACGGCGGTCTTCCAGGAGGTCGGCGGGCTGCCGGACGAGTTCTTCTACGCGCACGAGGAGACCGACCTGGCCTGGCGGGCGCTGGACGCGGGATGGATGATCGACTACCGCGCGGACATGGTGCTCCACCACCCCACCACCCTCCCCAGCCGCCACGCGGTCTACCACCGCATGGTCGCCCGCAACCGCGTGTGGCTGGCCCGGCGCAACCTGCCGATGCCGCTGATCCCCCTCTACCTGGGCGTATGGCTGCTGCTGACCCTCGCCCGGCGTCCCTCGCGCCCCGCGCTGCGCGCCTGGCTGGGCGGTTTCCGGGAGGGCTGGACGACCCCGTGCGGCACCCGCCGTCCCATGAAGTGGCGTACGGTGTGGCGTCTGACCCGGCTGGGCCGCCCTCCCGTCATCTGACAAGCTCTGTCCGAGAGCATCGGGTCCGGTGACAGGAGCCGGGGCCCGCTGCGCTCATTCCCATCCCGGCTGCGCACTGTGAGGACGAAAGTTTCAACGTGAGCGAGACAACGCACGGTGGTGCGATCGCGACGGGCGAGCCCCCGCGTTCACCAGACGACGGCCTGTCCCCGGCCGAACTCGCCGCCAAGTACGGGCTGACGGTGAGCGGCGCCCGGCCCTCCCTGCCGGAGTACGTCCGGCAGCTGTGGGCTCGGCGGCACTTCATCCTCGCCTTCTCCCGGGCCAAGCTGCACGCCCAGTACAGCCAGGCCAAGCTCGGCCAGGTGTGGCAGGTCCTGACCCCCCTGCTCAACGCGGCCGTCTACTACTTCATCTTCGGCCTGCTGCTCGGGGGACGCGGCGGCATGGAGAACGACGAGTACATCCCCTTCCTGGTGACGGGGGTGTTCGTCTTCACCTTCACCCAGACCTCGGTGATGTCGGGCGTGCGGTCCATCTCGGGGAACCTGGGGCTGGTGCGGGCCCTGCACTTCCCCAGAGCCTCGCTGCCGATCTCCTTCTCCCTCCAGCAGCTCCAGCAACTACTGTTCTCGATGATCGTCCTGGTCGTCATCCTGGTGGGCCTCGGGCACTACCCCGGTCCGCTGTGGCTGCTGGTGGTGCCGACCCTGCTGCTGCAGTTCCTCTTCAACACCGGCCTGGCGATGATCATGGCCCGGCTGGGCAGCAAGACCCCCGACCTGGCCCAGCTGATGCCGTTCGTGCTGCGTACCTGGATGTACGCCTCCGGCGTGATGTTCCCGCTGGCCTACATGCTGGAGAAGGCGAACGCACCGGGCTGGCTGGCCGGAGTGCTGGAGGCCAACCCGGCGGCGGTCTACATGGAACTGATGCGCTACGCGCTGATCGACGGGCCGCACCACCAGAGTCTGGGCGGGCACGTGTGGCTGCTCGCCGCGGGCTGGGCCGTGGTCGTCGGCATCGGCGGGTTCGTGTACTTCTGGAAGGCGGAGGAGCGTTATGGCCGTGGCTGAGAAGAGCGCAGCCGCAGCGTCGGCGCACAAGGACGGGGGGGCGGCGAAGGCCGCCCCCGTGGATCGGCGGCCCACCGTGATCGCCGACGACCTGCACATCGTCTACCGCGTCAACGGCGGCGGCCGGGGCCGGGGGAGCGCCACGGCGGCCCTCAGCCGCATCCTTCGCCGCAAGGCATCGGCGGGCATGCGCGAGGTGCACGCGGTCAAGGGCGTCAGCTTCACCGCCTACCGCGGCGAGGCGATCGGGCTGATCGGGTCCAACGGCTCGGGCAAGTCCACGCTGCTGCGCGCCATCGCGGGTCTGCTGCCGGCCGAGCGCGGCAGGGTCTACACCGACGGCCAGCCCTCGCTGCTGGGCGTCAACGCCGCGCTGATGAACGACCTGACCGGTGAGCGCAACGTCATACTGGGCGGACTGGCGATGGGCATGTCCAAGGTCCAGATCCAGGAGCGCTACCAGGACATCGTCGACTTCTCCGGCATCAACGACAAGGGCGACTTCATCAGCCTGCCGATGCGGACGTACTCCTCCGGCATGGCGGCCCGGCTGCGGTTCTCCATCGCCGCCGCCAAGGACCACGACGTGCTGATGATCGACGAGGCGCTGGCGACGGGCGACAAGAAGTTCCAGAGGCGCTCGGAGGCCCGCATCCGCGAGCTGCGCCAGGAGGCCGGCACGGTCTTCCTGGTCAGCCACAACAACAAGTCCATCCGGGACACCTGCGACCGGGTGCTGTGGCTGGAGAGCGGCGAACTGCGCATGGACGGCCCGACCGAGGACGTGATGAAGGCGTACGAGGAGTTCACCCGCAAGTGACGCTCGTGCCGCCGAGCCCGGACGCGGACCGGCCCCGTCCCTGACAGGGGCGGGGCCGGTCCGCGTCCGGGCGGTACGCCGGGGGCCGGGTCAGATTCCGGCGGGCTCGCGCCGGGGCTCGGCGGGGGCCGGAGGGGGAGCGGCGGCCTCGGACAGCCCCACCCGGCCGTGCAGCCGGCGCAGGGCCTTCGGCGCGTACCAGGCGCCGCGGCCCAGCAGCCGCATCGCTGCCGGGACGAGCACACCGCGCACCGCGACCGCGTCGATCAGGATGGCCAGCCCGCTGCCGAGGCCGAACATCTGCATGAAGCTGATCTCGCTGGTGGTGAAGGCGAACAGGCTCACCGCCAGCAGGCCGGCGGCCATGGTGACGATCCGCCCGGTGCGCGACAGCCCGCGGGTGACGGCGCTCCCGGTGTCCTCGCCCGCGTCGTGCAGTTCCTTGATCCGGCTGGTCACGAAGACCTCGTAGTCCATCGACAGCCCGAAGACGATGCAGAACAGCAGCACGGTCATCGAGGTGTTCATCGGCATCGGGGTGAAGCCCAGCACCGAGGACAGGTTGCCCTCCTGGAAGACCCACACCATCGCGCCGATCGCGGCGGTGAGGCTGATGGTGTTGAGCACCAGCGCGCGCAGCGGCTGCACGACGCTGCCGGTGAACAGGAACAGCAGGGCGAAGGTGGTCAGCGCGACCCAGGCGATCGCGGCGGGCAGCCGGTCGCCGATGGCGGCCTTGGTGTCCACCAGCCGGGCGTCCGGGCCGCCGACCAGGGCCTCCACCCCGTCGGGGGCCGGCACCGCGCGGATGTCGCGCACCAGGTCCTCGGCCTCGCCGGATCCGGACTCCGGCTCGATGGCGACGGTCAGCCGCTGGGCGTCGTCCCGGCCGAGCGCGGCGTTGACCGGGCCGGGCGCGGCGGCCTCGCCGTCCTGGTAGGTGCCGGAGGAGGCCTGGACGCGGGTGACGCCGTCGAGGCGGGAGACCGCGGTGGCGTAGGCGCCCAGTCCGGCGGCGTCCACCGGGCCGGTGGTGACGATCTGGACGGCCGAGGTGTCGTCGCGGCCGAAGTCCTCGTCGACGGCGGTGGCCACCTGGCGGCTGGGCGCGCTGTCGGGCAGTACCCGCTCGTCGGGGTTGCCGAAGGACGCGCCCAGCAGCGGGCTCGCGGCGAGCAGCAGCACGGCCAGGACCGGCAGCGCGGTGAGTGCGGGGCGGCGCATCACCACCGAGGCCAGGCGGCCCCACACCGGCGCGTCGGGGCGCCGTACGGCTTCCGCCCAGGGCAGCCGGCCGCTGTTGACGCGGTGGCCCAGCACTGCCAGCAGGGCGGGGACGACCACCAGCGCGCCGACCGCGGCGATCGCGACGACGCCGATCCCCGCGTAGGCGAAGGAGCGCAGGAAGAAGGGCGGGAAGAGCAGCAGCGCGGCGAGCGCGGCGACGACGGTGGCGGCGGAGAAGGCGATGGTGCGGCCCGCGGTGGCCACGGTGGTGCGCAGCGCGTCCGGTACGTCGTCGCCCTCGGTCAGCCGCTCGCGGAAGCGGCTGACCAGCAGCAGGCCGTAGTCGATGCCCAGGCCGAGGCCGAGGGCGGTGGTGAGGTTGACCGAGAAGATCGAGACGTCGGTGATGCTGCCGAGCACGTAGAGCTCGGCGAAGGTGCCCATGACCGCGATCAGTCCGATGGCCAGCGGCAGCAGCGCGGCCACGACGCTGCCGAAGGCGATCACCAGCAGGATCAGGGTGATGGGGACGGCGATCGCCTCGGCGATGGCGAGGTCCTTGGAGATCTGGGAGGTGATGTCGCTGGCGACCGCTGCCTGGCCGCCGGTGCGCACGGTGACGGCGCCCCGGTCGCCGGACCACTTCTCGGAGAGCTCGCCGGCGCGGTCGGTGCGCTCGGTGTCGTCGCCCTCGAGGTGGGCGAGGATCAGCGCCTGGCCGCCGTCGCGGGACGTGAGCGCGGAGCTGCCGGTGTCCCAGTAGGAGACCACGCCGGACACGCCCGGCTCGTCCTTCAGCCCGTCGGCGATCTCCCGGCCCGCCCGCTCGGCGGCGGGGGAGTCCAGCCGGCCGCCGTCGTCCGCCCGTACCAGCAGGACGAGATTGGTCTCGCCGCCGAACTTCTCCTCGATCAGGGCGGTGGCGCGGCTGGAAGGCGCGTCGGGGTCGTCGAAGCCGCCGCTCTGGAGCTTGCCGAAGGCGCCGATGCCGACGGCCGCCATGGCCAGCACGGAGACGAGCGCGGCCACCAGCACCGTTCGGGGGCGGCGCAGTACCAGATCGGCGATCCACGACAGCATGGTCTTCCCTCTCGCTCACTCGCGGGCACACGCCATAAAATGTTTACGACGTTAACTTCGACTCTGGCAGAGGGATGTTAATGATGTCAACATCAGGCAGTATCGAATGATGCGGACCGAAGGCACCGGAAAGAGCGGCTACCACCACGGAGATCTGCGCAACGCGCTCATCGAGGCGGCGACGGACCTCGCGCGCGACGGCGGGCCGGAGGCCGTCGTGCTGCGGGCCGCCGCGCGCAGGGTCGGGGTCTCGCCGACTGCCGCCTACCGCCACTTCACCGGTCAGGGCGACCTGCTGATGGCGGTCAAGGAGCAGGGGCAGCGCGGACTCGCGGAGACGATGGAGCGGTCGGCCGGCGCCGGCGGCGGGGCGCCGGGCGCCGGAGAGGCGGCCGAGGAGCGGGTCAAGGCGCTCGGCGCCGGCTACATCGAGTTCGCGCTGGCCGAGCCCGGCCTGTTCCGCGCGGCCTTCTGCCGCACCCCCGAGGCGCCGGACGGCGGCCACGGGCCCGGACCGCAGGAGGACCCGTCCCGCTGGATGTACCGCTCCTTCCGGCTGCTGGCCGAGGCCCTGGACGGACTCGTGGCCACCGGCCGGATGCCCGCCGGACGGCGTCCCGGAGCCGAGATCACCGCCTGGGCGGCGGTGCACGGCCTGGCGGTCCTGCTGCTGGACGGCCCGCTGGGCCGGATCGCGCCGGAGCAGCGCGACGCCTTCACCGCCGGTGCCCTGGCCACGGTCATCCGGGGCTTCACCGCGCCGGAGTGACCGTCCGCGACCCGCCCCGCCGGACCCGCGGCGAAGGACGCCCCCGCGCACGACGTAAGCTGAGCCGGTCCTGGCGGACGACGCACCGGGCGGTCCGGCACCCGGTCGGCCGAGTACCGGACCGAAGCCGGGGCATGCCCGAAATATGATGCTCCTGCAGCGGGCGGTGACCGGCGGACGCGGACGACGAGGCGGTGCCGATGCCCGGGTGCTGTCGGTGGAAGGACGGACAGGTGACGGCGATGGCAGCGGGCGGCCCCCGGTGACCCCCGCGCGGGACGTGCGCGGCCGCGCGGTCCTGGAGAAGGCGGCGCGCGAGAACTTCCCCGTGGCCCCCCGCTTCCTGCCCCGCGCCTGGCGGGACGACCTGATGGCCGTGTACGGCTGCGTCCGCCTCCTGGACGACATCGGCGACGGCGACCTGCCGCCCGGCGGCGCCGACGCCGCACTGCTGGGAGTGGATCCCGGCCGGGCCGGTGACCGCGGCGCACTGCTGGACGCCTTCGAGACCGATCTGCACCGGGTCTTCGGCACCGCCCGGGACCCGGGCGCCGGGGGCCGGGACGTCCCCCGCCACCCCCTGCTGTACGCACTGGTGCCGACCGTGCGCCGCCACGCGCTGACCCCCGAGCCGTTCCTCGCCCTGGTCGAGGCCAACCGGGTGGACCAGAAGGTCCGCCGGTACGGCACCTGGGAGGAGCTGCTGGGCTACTGCGAGCTGTCCGCCAACCCCGTGGGGCGGCTCGTCCTGGCCGTCACCGGGACCACGACCCCCGAGCGCGTCCGCCGCTCCGACGCCGTCTGCACCGCGCTGCAGATCATCGAGCACCTCCAGGACGTCGCCGAGGACCTCGCCCTGCGCGACCGGGTCTACCTCCCCGCCGAGGACCTGGAGCGCTTCCGCGTCACCGAGGCCGACCTCGCCGCGCCCACCGCGAACGCCTCGGTGCGCGCCCTGGTCGCCTGGGAGGCGCGGCGCGCGCACGAACTGCTGAACGAAGGAGTCCCGCTGGTGGCCAGCGTCCCCGGCATACCGAAGATCCTCATCGCCGGGTTCACCGGCGGCGGACGGGCGGCCCTGCGCGCCCTGCGCTCCGCCCGGTACGACGTCCTGGGCGGCGCCCCCCGGCCCGCCCCGGCCGGTGTGCTGCGCGAGACCGCGGCCGTCCTGAGGCGGGCGAGGTGAGCCCGGTGGAGAGGCGGGCCGCGAACGCGGCGCGGGCCGCGCGGCAGGCGCCGCCCTCCCCGCAGGTCTTCGCCGCCTACCGCTACTGCGAGGCCGTCACCGGACGGCAGGCCCGCAACTTCGCCTACGGCATCCGGCTGCTGCCCACCGCTCAGCGCCGGGCGATGTCGGCCCTGTACGCCTTCTCGCGGCGGGTGGACGACATCGGCGACGGCCCGCTGGAGACGGAGGTCAAGCGCGCCCGGCTGGAGGAGACCCGCGACCTGCTCGACCTCGTCCGCGCCGGAAAGGTCCCCGACGACGCCACCGACCCGGTCGCCGTCGCCCTGGCCGACGCCGCGGACCGCTTCCCGATCCCGCTGGGCGGGCTCGACGAGCTGATCGACGGCGTCCTGATGGACGTCCGGGGCCGCGCCTACGAGACCTGGGACGAGCTGAAGGAGTACTGCCGCTGCGTCGCCGGCGCCATCGGACGGCTCTCCCTGGGGGTCTTCGGCACGGTGCCGGACGCACCCGGCGCCGACCGCGCCCCCCACTACGCCGACACCCTCGGCCTCGCCCTGCAGCTGACCAACATCCTGCGCGACGTGCGCGAGGACGCCGCGGAGGGCCGCACCTACCTGCCCCGCGAGGATCTGGCCGCGTTCGGCTGCGACACCTCGCTGGACCGCCACGCGCCCCCCGCCGGCGGGGACTTCGCCGGGCTGGTGCGCTTCGAGGTGGGCCGCGCCCGCGCGCTGTTCGCCGAGGGGCTGCGGCTGCTGCCGCTGCTGGACCGCCGCTCGGCCGCCTGCGTGGCGGCCATGGCCGGGATCTACCACCGCCTGCTGGCCCGTATCGCCCGCGACCCGCACGCCGTACTGCGCGGCCGGGTCTCCCTGCCGGCGCGCGAGAAGGCGTACGTCGCCCTGCGCGGCCTGTCCGGGCTCGACGCCCGGCTGGCCGCCCGCACGGCCCCCGGGGAGAGCGCGACGTGAGCGGCGCACCCGATCCGCGCGCCGTCGTCGTCGGAGGAGGACTGGCGGGCACCGCCGCCGCACTGCGCCTGGCCGACGCCGGGGTGGCCACCACCCTGGTGGAGAGCAGGCCCCGGCTCGGCGGGCTCGCCTTCTCCTTCCGCCGCTCCGGCGCGGCCGGGGAGCTGACCGTCGACAACGGCCACCACGTCCACCTGCGCTGCTGCACCGCCTACCGCTGGTTCCTGGAGCGCATCGGCGCGAGCGCGCTGGCCCCCCTCCAGCCCCGTCTGGACATCCCCGTCCACGACGCCGCGCGCGGCAGGACGGGCCGGCTGCGGCGCGCGGCCCTGCCCGCGCCGCTGCACCTGGCCGCCTCCCTGGCGCGCTACCCCCACCTCTCCCCGGCCGAGCGGCTGCGCGTGGGGCGGGCCGCCCTGGCGCTCGGGCGCCTGGGCGGGGTCGACCCCTCCGACCCCGCCCTGGACGCCCAGGACTTCGGGAGCTGGCTGCGCCGCCACGGCCAGTCGCCGCGCGCGGTACAAGCGCTGTGGGACCTCGTCGGCGTCGCCACCCTCAACGCCCGCGCACCGGACGTCTCGCTCGGGCTGGCCGCGATGGTCCTCACCACCGGCCTGCTCAGCGAACCCGGCGCGGCCGACATCGGCTGGTCGCGGGTCCCGCTGGGGCACCTGCACGACACGCTCGCCGCAGCCGTGCTGGAGAAGGCGGGCGTACGCGTGGTCCGGCAGGGCCGGGCCCGGGAGCTGACCCGGGAGCCGGACGGCGCCTGGCGGGTCGCGGTGGACACCGGCGCGCGCCGGACCGGCGAGACGCTGCGGGCCGGCACGGTCGTCCTCGCCGTCCCCCAGCGCGAGGCCCACCGGCTGCTCCCCGAGGGCGCCCTGGAGGAACCGGAGCGGCTGCTGCGCATCGGCGACGCGCCGATCCTCAACGTCCACGTGGTCTACGACCGCAAGGTGCTCCACCGCCCCTTCCTCGCCGCGCTCGGCACCCCCGTGCAGTGGGTCTTCGACCGCACCGCCGCCTCCGGGCTGCGGGGCGCGCCCGGAGGGGCGGCGAGCCAGTACGTCGCGGTGTCCCAGTCCGCCGCGCAGGACGAGATCGACCTGCCGGTCGCCGCGCTGCGCGACCGCTACCTGCCCGAACTGGCCCGGCTGCTGCCCGCCGCCCGGGGGGCGGAGGTGCGCGACTTCTTCGTCACCCGCGAGCGCGCCGCCACCTTCGCCCCCGTACCCGGCGTCGGACGCCTGCGTCCCGCCGCCCGCACCGGGGCGCCGGGGCTGTGGCTGGCCGGGGCGTGGACCGCCACCGGCTGGCCCGCGACGATGGAGGGCGCCGTGCGCAGCGGGCTGACCGCCGCCCGGGAAGCGCTGGCCGCCCTCGGCCGCCCGCACGACGACGTCTTCCAGGAGGCGGCGTGAGCACGACACCAAATGCAGAGGAGACCCCGTGACCCCGGCGACCCCGAGGCCCCTGACGGACACAGCCGTCGACACCGCGAGCGTCATCGAGCTGCTGGAGCGCGGCCGCACCCTCGCCACGCCGATGCTGCGCGCCGCCGTGGCGCGGCTCGCGCCGCCCATGGACTCCGTCGCCGCCTACCACTTCGGCTGGATCGACGCACAGGGCAACCCGGCCCGCGGCGACGGCGGCAAGGCGGTGCGCCCGGCGCTGGCCCTGCTGTCGGCCGAGGCCGCGGGAGCCGAGCCCGCCACCGGCGTCCCCGGGGCGGTGGCCGTGGAGCTGGTCCACAACTTCTCCCTGCTCCACGACGACCTGATGGACGGCGACGAGCAGCGCCGCCACCGCGACACCGTGTGGAAGGTGCACGGCCCGGCACAGGCCATCCTCGTCGGCGACGCCCTGTTCGCGCTGGCGGGCGAGGTGCTGCTGGAACTGGGCACCGCCGAGGCCGCGCGCGCCACCCGCCGCCTGACCCTGGCCACCCGCAAGCTCATCGACGGGCAGGCCCAGGACATCTCCTACGAGCACCGGGAGAAGGTCACCGTCGCCGAGTGCCTGGAGATGGAGGGCAACAAGACCGGAGCGCTGCTGGCCTGCGCCACCTCCATCGGCGCGGTCCTCGGCGGGGCGGACGAGGCCACCGCCGACGCCCTGGAGGCCTACGGCCACCACCTGGGCCTGGCCTTCCAGGCCGTCGACGACCTGCTGGGCATCTGGGGCGACCCGGCGGCGACCGGCAAGCTGCCCTGGAGCGACCTGCGGCAGCGCAAGAAGTCCCTGCCGGTGGTCGCAGCCCTGGCCGGGGGCGGGCCGGCCGCCGAGCGGCTCGGGGAACTGCTGGCCGCGGACGCCGCCAAGAGCCAGCGGGAGTTCGAGGACTTCAGCGAGGAGGAGTTCGCGACCCGCGCCGGGCTGATCGAGGAGGCCGGCGGCCGCGAGTGGACCTCCCAGGAGGCCCGCCGCCGGCACGCCACCGCCCTCGCCGCCCTGGACGGCGTGGACATGCCGGACCGGGTGCGCGAGCAGTTCGCCGCCCTCGCGGACTTCGTCGTCGTCCGCGAGGGCTGACCCGGTCCGCGGCAGGCCGGCCGGCTCCGTCCGCGGACGGCCGGCGGGCGCCGCCGGAGCCGGGACGCCGGGGCTCCGGCGGTCAGAGCTCCAGCAGGCGGCCGCGCAGCCGCTCGCGCAGGGCGGGGGTGAGGCCGAGCCCCCCGGAGAGGTAGGACTCCACCCCGCCCCAGGTCTCGGTGATGGTGTCGAACGCCGCGTGCAGATAGGCGGGGCGGACCTCGAAGAGAGGTGCGATCAGCTCTCTGACCTCGGGCGACATCCCGCCGCCCGCGTCGGGGGAGCGGTGGATCCGGTAGCGGCGGTGCGGGGCGTTGGACTCCAGGTAGTCCGCCTCGATCGCGTCCCGCTCCACGTCCAGAGCCAGCAGCGTCACCGCGATCGACAGCCCGGCCCGGTCCTTGCCCGCCGCGCAGTGCATCAGGGCGGGCACGCTCTCGTCGGCCAGCTCCCGCAGCAGCCTGCCGTGCTCGGAGGTGCGCTGCCGGACCATCATCCGGTACGAGGCCACCATCCGGGCCTCGGCCTGTCCCTCGCCGAGCAGGGACCGCAGCAGCGCCAGGTCGCCCTCGCGCACCATCGTCCAGAACTCGGCGCCCTCGGCCGGGTCCGACAGCGGGATGTTCACGTTGCGCACGCCCGGCAGCTCCACGTCCGGGCCCTCCAGGGCCTGGTCGGCGGAGTTGCGGAAGTCGAAGACCGTGTGCAGGCCGAGCCGGGAGAGGAAGGCGGCGTCCTCCTCGGTGGCGTGCGCCAGGTGCCCGCTGCGGTAGAGCACGCCCTGGCGCACCCGCCGGCCGTCGGTGGTGGGCAGACCGCCGACGTCGCGGAAGTTGCGCACCCCCGCCAGCACCGGCTCCACGGTTTCGGATGTCATGGGCACTCCTTGCTCCGGCCTTGCTCTGGGCGGCCGGGACGGCGGGGCCGGCGCGCCGCCCGCCGCACAGCCCCGCACCGGCCACTGCGACCCTACGGCATGGGGGTGCGGAAGGGCCGGGGCTGCGCCGGGATGGGGCGGAAGCGTGGAGATCCGGTGGAACTACGGTGCCGGGTCCGGTGTCGGTCTGGTGCCCGGAGGTGAGGTGGAAGACGTGGACGACGCACTGTTCCGGTTCCCGGCGGTCGAGGTGGCGCCGGGCGCGGTGCACCTGCCCGGCCACCTGGACGCGGCCGCGCAGCGCGAGCTGCTGGACGCCTGCCGCGCCTGGGCGCGGCCGCCCGCCGGGCTGCGCACCGTGCGCATGCCCCGGGGCGGGGAGATGTCGGTGCGTCAGGTCGGCCTGGGCTGGCACTGGTACCCGTACGGCTACGCCCGCACCGCGGTGGACGGCGACGAGGCGCCGGTCAAGCCGTTCCCGGCCTGGCTGGGGCGGTGGGCGCGGCGGGCGGTGGAGGCGGCGTACGGGGGCGGGCCCTGTACGGTCCCGTACGAGATCGCGCTCGTCAACTTCTACGGCGGAAAGGCCCGTATGGGGATGCACCGTGACAGTGACGAGCGCTCCCGCGACCCCGTGGTCTCGTTCAGCGTCGGGGACACCTGCGTCTTCCGGTTCGGGAATCCGGACGGCCGCGGACGACCGTGGACCGACGTCGAGTTGCGCAGCGGGGACGCCTTCGTGTTCGGAGGCCCCTCCAGACTGGCCTACCACGGCGTCCCACGCGTCCACCCGGGCACGGCTCCACTTGGAACCGGACTGCGGGGTCGGGTTAACGTGACGGTCCGGGCACGGTAACTTGCCCCTGGCAAACGAGGGTTATGATCGTGCCGCCCTTCCCCACGGGGCGCGACGATGCTTTCACTCGTTGGGGGCTGGCGAAGGGTGGCGAATACGCCGACCTCGCCCGCGCCCCCGCTGGGTGACGATTAGCGTTGCGGCGGTGCCACGAGAGCCGGTGACGCGCCGGCCCGCTGAGACGACCTCAACGTTCCGAGGACTGCGATGCCTGAGCCCCCGAGCCGCGCGGTGCAACAAGGAAGGGGAAGTTCCGCTCCCATGTCCGTCGCCTCCCCGCCCTCCCCGCCTTCCGTGCCCTCTCCCCCCGGCCGCCCGGCCCCTCCCGCGTACGGCGGCGCCCCGAGCGCCCCTCCCGCACCGGGAAGGCGCAGGCGGAAGCGGGGCGCGGGCGCGGCACACGACACGGGGCACCGCAGGGGCCCCGTCCGCGACACCGCCGCCGACACCGCGCTGCGGCACCGCATGATCCGCCTCGCCGTCCTGCCCGCGGCCCTGGTCGCGGTCGTCGCCGCGGCGGTCGTCGCCTATGTGCTGCGGGCGCTCGACGGAGTGCAGGACGGGGTCTCCGCCGGGCCCGACGGCGCCACCGTCTGGGGTGTGCTCGGCGGCGCGCTGCTGCTCGGCTGCGCCGTGGTGGTCGGCGCCGCGCTCTCAGCCTCCTCCGAGGCGCGTTCCACCGCCGAGCGCCACGCCCGGCTGAGGCAGGGCGCGGCCCACAGCCAGGGCGAACTCCAGTCGATGCTCCGCCGGCTGGAGAAGGGCGAGTGGCTGCGGCCGCCCGTGCACGGCCCGCTGCCCGAGCCGGAGGGCGACTCGCTCGGCCTCGTGGTCCACGACGTCGGCCAGGCCCAGCGAGCCGCCGAACTGGCGCTGGTCCAGGCGGTCGCGCTGGTGCGCAGCAACGCCAGCGGCAGCGAGGAGAAGGTCGAGGTCTTCGTCAACCTCGCCCGCAGGCTCCAGTCCCTGGTGCACCGTGAGATCGAGCTGCTGGACGAGCTGGAGAACGAGGTCGAGGACCCGGACCTGCTCAAGGGCCTCTTCCACGTCGACCACCTGGCCACCCGCATCCGGCGGCACGCGGAGAACCTCGCCGTCCTCGGCGGCGCGGTCTCCCGCCGGCAGTGGAGCCGCCCGGTCACCCTGACCGAGGTGCTGCGCTCGGCCATCGCCGAGGTCGAGCAGTACTCCCGGGTCAAGCTGGTGCCGCCGATCGAGGGCACCCTGCGCGGTCACGCCGTCGCCGACGTCATCCACCTGCTCGCCGAACTGGTCGAGAACGCCACGGTGTTCTCCGCCCCCAACACCCAGGTCCTGCTGCGCGCCCAGCGCGTCACCGCGGGGCTCGCCGTCGAGGTCGAGGACCGCGGGCTGGGCATGACGGCCGCCGAGCAGCACCGGATGAACGGACTGCTGGCCGACCCCGACGGGATCGACGTCGCCGAACTGCTGCAGGACGGCCGCATCGGACTCTTCGTGGTCTCCTCGCTCGCCCGCCGGCACGGCATCACCGTGCAGCTGCAGACCAACATCTACGGCGGCACCCAGGCGGTGCTCGTCGTACCGGACGTGGTCCTGGGCGACGAGGGCGAGGAGGCGCAGCGGCGTGCCGCGGCGGAGGCGGACGCGGGCGGGCACAGGCCGCTGCCGCCCGAGACCTCCCGTCAGGAGACCTCCCGTCAGGAGGCGCCCCCTCAGCAGGCGTACGCACAGCAGGCCTACGGGCAGCAGGACCACGGGCAGCACGCCTACGGGCAGCAGACGTACGAGCAGGAGACGGCCCGGCCCCTGCCCCACGCCGCCCCCGCGGCGCCCTCGGAGTACGGCCCGGCCCAGTCCCGGCCCCACTACCAGCCCTCCGCGGCGGAGCACGCCGCCCCCGTCGCGCAGTCCGTGCCCGCCTCCCGGGCCGTACCGGCACCCCCGTTCCCGGAGGGCCCCGGCGGGCCGGAGGGCGCGGCGGGCGGCGACCGTCCGCAGCTCCCGCGCCGCCGCCGCCAGGAGCACCTCGTTCCCGAACTGCGCCAGTCTCCGCGGGCCCCGGGGGCGTCGGACGAGCCCGAGGCCGAGCACACTCCCGGCCTGATGGCCGCCTTCCGCCGGGGCGCCAGCCTCGCGGAGGGAACCGACGACAACACCCCCAGCCAGCCAAGCTAGTCCCGCGCACGGCTCTCACCCCAAGGAGAAGAACGCGATCATGGTGAGCGATGCCCCCATCGGCCAGACGACCGACCTGTCCTGGCTGCTGACCGGTCTCGTCCAGCGCGTCCCTAACACCCGCAGCGCCCTGCTGCTGTCCTCCGACGGCCTGGTGAAGGCCGCCCACGGACTGGACACCGACACCGCCGACCATCTGGCGGCGCTGGCCTCCGGCCTGTACTCGCTGGCCCGCAGCGCCGGCATCCGCTTCGGCAGCGGAGGAGAGGTGCGGCAGGTGGTCGTCGAGCTCGACACCGCGCTGCTGTTCGTCTCGACCGCGGGCTCCGGCGCGTGCCTGGCCGTCCTCGCCGAGAGCGAGGCGGACGCGGCCGTACTCGGATACGAGATGGCGATGCTGGTCAAGAGCGTCCGCCCGTATCTGGCCACACCGGCGCGGCAGCCGGCGGGGCACTGACGGATGCCGGAACCCGAGGAGAACTTGTGGTTGGACGACGCGGCCGGACGCCTGGTCCGGCCGTACACCGTCAGCAACGGACGGACGCGGCCGACGGCCGACTTCAACCTGCTGACGATGGTGCGGTCCACCGGGACCAAGCCGCAGAGCTATCTGGGACCCGACCACGCCCAGGTGCTGAGTTTGTGCGACGGGCCGATGACCGTCGCCGAGATCGCCGCCCATGTGCGGCTGCCCGCCGTGGTGACCAAGGTGCTGCTCTCCGACCTGGTGGACTGCGGCGCGGTGACCACACGGGCCCCCATGCAGATGGGGGCGGACCCGACCGACCGAGGACTGCTGGAGGCGGTGCTGCATGGACTCCGTAAACGACTCTGATCCGTTTCCGACCGCCCTGAAGATCCTGGTCGCGGGCGGGTTCGGGGTCGGCAAGACGACCTTCGTGGGAGCCGTCAGCGAGATCGAGCCGTTGAGCACGGAGGAGCTGCTCACCCAGGTCAGCGCCGCCACGGACAGCCTGGAGGGGGTGGAGGACAAGACGACCACCACCGTCGCGATGGACTTCGGACGGATCACCCTCAGCGCCCGGCACGTGCTCTACCTGTTCGGCACCCCCGGTCAGGAGCGCTTCTGGTTCATGTGGGACGAGTTGTCCAGCGGCGCGCTCGGCGCCGTGGTGCTCGCCGACACCCGGCGCCTGGACCAGTGCTTCGCCGCCGTGGACTACTTCGAGCGGCGCGGCATGGGGTTCATCGTCGCGGTCAACGAGTTCGACGGCGCCTACCGCTACCACCCCGACGAGGTCCGGGTCGCCCTCGACCTCAAGCCCGAGGTGCCGGTGGTGATGTGCGACGCGCGGCACGCCAGTTCCGGCACGCAGGTCCTCGTATCCCTTGTCCAGCACCTGATCGACTCAAGGAGTGGCCATGTCCCCCACGTCGTATGACCCCACCAGCCACCTGCTCCTCACACCCCAGGACAGCGAAGCCCCGGCGCGGGTGACGCGGCTGCGTGAGCTGGGTATCGGGGACGCCCCCATCCCGGAGTTCGACGACTTCGCCCGCAGGCTGGCGCAGACCACCGGCGCCCCCTACGCGATGGTCAACTTCATAGACGAGCACCGCCAGTACTTCGCGGGCCTGTACGCGCCGGGCTCCGACCGGGCCGTGGAGCTGGGGCCCGCGCAGGCCTCCTCCCCGCAGGTCGGCCGGGTGATGGCCCGCGACCACGGCTACTGCCCGCACGTCGTGGTGCGGCGCAAGGCCCTGGTCCTGGAGGACGTCTGCGACTACCCCCGCTTCGCCGGGAACCCGGTCGTGGACGAGATCGGCATCCGCTCCTACCTGGGCGCTCCGCTCATCGACCGCACCGGCACGGCGCTCGGGACGGTCTGCGTGGTCGCGCAGGAGCCCCGTCCGTGGGGCCGCCAGGGCCTGGAGACCATCAAGTCGATGGCCGCCGAGCTGGTGGACGAGATCCACCGGCGGGAGCAGGGCGTCTGAGCGGCGTCCGTTCCGTGAGTGCTCCGGCACCCACGGAACGGATCCACCCGGCGGTCCGGCGGCTGCCTCGGCGGGCCGGTGCCCGGCCGTGCCCGAGGAGCCCGTGCCCGCCGCTCAGCGCCTGTTGAGCAGCGTCTCCAGCAGCCCCGCGCGGCGCGCGGGTGCCTCGGGGGCGGCCTCGGGGAACAGTTCCGGTGCCGTCTCCGGGGTCTCCGCGGTCTGCGGGGGTATCCCGGCCGCGAGGTCCGCGTGGGCCGCGATGCCGGCGGGGCCGTCGGGGCCGGTCCGCACCAGGTCCGACAGCCGCTCCGACCACTGGCCCTTTGCGGTGCCCATCGCCACCTCGCCCAGCCTCAGCCGCTGGATGTCGGAGGTCCCGGCGGGTGCGAAGATGTGATGGGCGTCGCGCAGATAGCGCTCGACGGGCCGGTCGGTGAACAGGCCCGCGGCGGCGTGGATCTCCATGGCCTCGCGCGCGGAGTCCAGGGCGTACTCCACGTTCACCAGCTTGGCGTTCATCAGCTCCGCGTCGCAGGGCATGCCGCGGTCCAGCAGGTGCACCGCGTGGTAGGCGGCCAGCCGGGCCGTCATCAGCCGGGACTGCATCTGCCCCAGCTTCAGCTTGATGGAGCCCAGTTCGCCCAGAGGGGCGCCGTAGCGCTGCCGCTCGGCGCAGAACTCCGTCGTCTCCTCCAGGACGGCCTGGTGGATGCCGAGGGACACGGCGGTGAGGTTGGCGCGTCCGTACAGCACGCTGGAGGAGTAGGCCACGGACAGGCCGTCGCCCTCCTCGCCGAGCAGGTTGGCCGCCGGGACGCGGCAGTCGTCGAAGACCAGCTCGCCGAAGCTGAAGCCGTGCAGCCCCATCGAGGGCTTGTGCGGGGCCAGGGAGAAGCCGGGCCGGTCGGACTCCACCAGGAAGGCGGACAGCCCCTTGGAGCCGGGCCCGGTGCGCACCACGACGCCGTGCAGATCGCCGACGTGGCTGTTGCCGACGAAGACCTTGCGGCCGTTGAGGACGTAGTCGTCGCCGTCCCGGACGGCGCTGCTGGTCATGCCGAGGACATGGCCGCCGGACTCCGGCTCGGTGACGGCGATCGTCGGCAGGCAGTCGCCGGAGGCGACCGCGGGAAGCCACTGCTTCTTCTGCTCCTCGCTGCCGAAGTGGAGGATCTTGGCGACGCCGAGCTGCGAGGCCTGGACCATGGCGCCCATGGCCCCGCTCACCCGGGCGAGTTCCTCGATGATGATCGTCTTGGCGAGGTGACCCGCCCCCATGCCGCCGTACTCACGGGGGACGGTCACGCCTATCCACCCCTGACGGGCGATCAGCCGGGACAGCTCGTGGGAGACCGCGCGCGACGCCTCCATCTCGGCTATCCGCGGCCGGACCTCCCGTTCCGCGAACTCCCTCACCTGCAGACGCAGGTCCTTGTGCCGCTGGTCGGCGAAGTAACCATCCATGACGAGCCCTCTTCTGCGGTACGCCCCCGCTTGCCTGTCAGGCGGGGGTGGAGCGTCTGTGGTGGTCCCGTCCCGTTCGGCCGACACCACCAACATCGTCTCCGGCGTGCGGATCATTTCAAGATCACTCCGTGACTATGGCCGAAAATATGCCATTGGGTCATGCGGAGCGCCTTTCGCGGGGGGTGTTGGGTCGATCTGAACACGATTGAGCCCTGAGCGGGCCATGAGCGGATTACCCGGGAGCACTACCCAGTGGCATAGCCCGGTTACACGACTCCCGTGTGTAACCGAGGTCACAGCACTTCTCGCGTCGACGGCGTGCGGCCGGACGCTCCGTCATGCTATGGGCTGGGGTCTGTTCGGTCGGGGGCGCGGTGGGGAAGGGTCCTCCCGACCCGCCGACACCGAGGAGCGAGAGAACGTGACCCTGCGAGCGGACACCACCTTGGCCCGGGACGGACTGCCCGTCGCCACCTACACCTGGCTCCCGGCCGGCGCAACCCCCCGCGCGCTGGTGCAGATAGCGCACGGCGCGGCCGAACACGCCCTGCGCTACGACCGGTTCGCCCGCTTCCTGGCCGGGCACGGCTACGCGGTCGTCGCCTCCGACCACCGCGGCCACGGCGCCACCGCCGAACACACCGGCGGATACGGCGTGGTGGGGGAGAGCGGCTGGCGGGCCGTGGTGGAGGACCTGAAGACGGTCGGCGACCGGCTGCGCGCGGAGCTGCCCGGTGCGCCCCACGTCCTGCTCGGGCACAGCATGGGCTCCCAGCTCGCCCGCGACTTCGCCCAGGAGCACGGCGGCGGGCTGGCCGGGCTCGTCCTGTCGGGGACCTTCCGCTCGCTGCCCGGCGCGGAGCCGCAGGGGGCGGTGGAGCGGCTGCGGGAGGAGATCGACCGCGGCGGCCGCGCCGCCCCCTCGGAGTTCGTGCCCGCCCTCTTCGGCTCCTTCAACGACCCCTACGAGCACCGCACCGGATTCGAGTGGCTCTCCCGCGACGAGGCGGAGGTCGACCGGTACGTCGCCGACGAGCGGTGCGGCTTCCCCTTCAGCGCCGGCCTGGCGCTGGACTGGGTGCTGGGGGTGCGCAAGGCCAACGACCCGCGGCAGCTCGACCGCGTGCCGCGCGACCTGCCGGTGCACATCGCGGTCGGCGACCGGGACCCCTGTCACCAGGGCATGACGCTGGTGTACGAACTCCTGGAGGACTTCCGCTACCTGGGGCTGCGCGATCTGACCTGGCGGGCCTACGAGGGCGCCCGGCACGAGATCCTCAACGAGACCAACCGCGACGAGGTCCAGGCGGACCTGCTGGCCTGGCTGGACGCCCGCCTGTGAGAAGCCGCGTACGAGAGGCCGTGTGCGGGACGGCCCCGCTCGCCGTCCCGCACACGGCCGGGGCTCGCGGGACCGCCGCGGGGGCGGGCGCCGTCAGACGGCGGCACCCGCGGCGAAGCCGGTGATCCGCTCCCGCAGCGAACGCGGGTCCAGGCCGTGGGCCGCCAGGTGCTCGGCGGCCGTGCCGTAGCGGCGCAGCTCGGCCCGCGCCGTCCCCAGCCCGAGGATCCGGTGCGGGACGTCGGCCAGGGCCTCGGCGGCCGCCGTCGTGGAGGTGCCGGCCAGGTACGGCTCGACCAGGACGACCTCGGGAGCGCCGGAGCCGGCGACGGCCGCCCGCAGCGCGGCCGCGTCGAAGGGGCGGACGGTGGCGGCGTACAGGACCGTCGCGTCCAGCCCCCGTACGGCGTCGAGGACGCCGTCGAGCAGCGGGCCGACCGCGACGACCGCCGGAGCCCCGGGGCCGCCGCGCCGCACGGTGAGGAAGCCCTCGCCGGTGACCGGCAGGGGGCGTGCGTTGGTCTGCGCCGACAGGCGGACGTACACCCGGTCGCCCCCGCCCCCGCCCCCGACCCCGACCCCGCCCTCGCCTCCTTCCCCGCTCCCGTTCCCGCCCGCGCAGGCGCGGCGCAGCAGCGTCTCGGCCTCGTCCGGGTGGCCGGGCACGTGGACGGTCCAGCCGTCCAGGGTGTCCAGCAGCGCCACGTCGCCGGGCGCCATGTGGGTGAAGCCGCCGGCCGGCCAGTCGTAGGAGGCTCCGGCGCTCACCAGCACCCCGCCCGTCCCCTGGTGCCCGAAGTCCAGCTTCAGCTGCTCGAAGGGCCGCTCCACCAGGAAGGAGGCGAAGGTGTGCAGTACCGGGCGCATGCCGGTGAGGGCCATTCCGCCGCCCACCCCGACCAGCAGCTGCTCGCGGATGCCGACGTTGACCACCCGGTCCGGGTGGCGTTCGGCGGCCCGGCGGAAGCCGTCCGTGCCGATCTCGGCGAGGACGACCGCCAGACGCGGATCCTCGTCCAGCAGGCCGGAGACGACGGAGGCGAAGCGCTCGCGCATGGTGTCCATGTTCGGTGTTCTCCTCGTGCTTTCCGGGCCGGTCAGGCGTGCTTGGGTTCGACACGGGCGACCACGGCGTGCGGGCGTCCGGGGTGCGGGCGGGTGTACGCCGCGTACAGCGCCTCGTGGTCGCGGCCGTCGACGGTCAGCGCCGACCAGCCCGCGGCCGTGAAACGGGAGGCGGCGCCGCCGGGCAGGGGGTGGGAGGCGGAGGAGTTGTCGATCACCAGGACGTGCAGGCGGTCGAGCCCGGCGGCGCCCGCGAAGTCGATCGCCTCGTGGTTGCTGCCCTCGTCCAGCTCGGCGTCCCCGACCAGCACCCACACCCGCGGGCCGGACCGCCCGCGGGCGCGCAGCCCGAGAGCGGTTCCCACGGCCAGCGGCAGTCCGTGCCCGAGCGAGCCGCTGCCGATCTCCACGCCGGGGACCAGCGTGCGGTCGGGATGGTGCCCCAGCGGCGAGTCGTAGGAGCCGAAGCCCGGCAGCCAGTCGGCCGGGAGGAAGCCCCGGGCGGCGAGAACGGCGTAGTACGCCATCGGGCCGTGCCCCTTGGACAGCAGGAAGCGGTCCCGGCCGGGGTCGCCGGGGCGGTCCGGGGAGACCCTCAGCACCCTGTCGTGGAGGACCCACAGGGCGTCCAGGGTGGAGGTGGCGGCGGCGTCGTGCTTCTCGTCGCCGGTCATCAGGGACATCAGGGCCGGAAGGTCGTCGAATCCCGGGCTTCTCCGTGGTGCGGGGGGAGGCGCGGAGGCGGGGGTGTCCGGCGGTGTCGAGGTCGTCATGCCAAGAGGCTGCAATCTCAAGTCGGCTTGAGGTCAAGCGCTATGCTCGTCGCCATGACCGACCGAGACGGACGCCTCGCCATCGGGGAGCTGGCCGCCCGTTCCGGGCTCGCCCCCTCCGCCCTGCGCTACTACGAGGAGATGGGCCTGATCCACTCCGAGCGGACCGCGGGCAACCAGCGGCGCTATCCGCGCACCGCCCTGCGCCGGGTCGCCTTCGTACGGGCCGCCCAGGTGGTCGGCCTGTCCCTGGAGGAGGCCCGGGCCGCGCTGGACCGGCTGCCCGTGGACCGGGCGCCCGGCGCGGCCGAGTGGAACGCCGTGGCCCGTACCTGGCAGCGGAGGATCGACGCGCGGATCGGCGAGCTGGAGCGGCTGAGGGAGCGGCTGACCGGGTGCATCGGCTGCGGCTGCCTCAGCCTGCGCAAGTGCGGCCTGTACAACCCGGACGACGTCGCGGGCTCGCAGGGCCCGGGCGCGCGCTACCTGGAGGGCGACCCCCTGCCGGAGGCCTGAGGCGCGGCCGGCGCCCGAGCACCGCTCCCGGCGCGCGGCGCGAGAGACCCGGGAGGTTGACGATGGCCGACATCTCCGAGCTGGAGCTGGACGCCCTGTGGAACGAGTTCCACGCCGTGGTGAACATGACGTCGAACGAACTGGAGGCCTGGCTCAGGACGAGCGTCGCCGGCGAGCGGGCCGAGGAGCTGCCCGAGCAGGCCGGATCCGAGCGGGGACGGCAGGTGCTGGCGATCCTGCGCAAGCGCCGCACGGACCTCACCGACGACGACGTCGCGGTGATGCGAGAGGTAGTCGACACCGTCGACGCCGAACGCGAGCGGGTGCGCGTGGCCGAGGCGGTGCGGGACTCCGACTGGCGCCACCGGATGATGTCCCTGGGGCACGACCCCGTCAGGGCGTCCTGACCGCGGCGCGCGCCGGGCACCGTGCCCGGCGCGCGCCGCCCGTCCGCCTGCCCCGCACGGCCCGCCCGCCCCGCACGGCCCGTCCGCCCGCGCCGCCCGTCACTGGCCGGCGGCCAGCGGAAGCGCCCGCGACGACAGGCGCTCGGGCGGGCCGGGCCGGGCGTAGTACCAGCCCTGGGCGGAGTCGCAGCCCAGCTTCCGCAACTGGTCGGCCTGGGCCGCCGTCTCCACGCCCTCGACGGTCACGGCCAGCTCCAGGGCGTGCGCCAGCGAGACGATGCCCTCGACGACCTTGAGGTCGACCGGGTCGGCCGGGTCCTGCTGGAGGCCCCGGGTGAAGGAGCGGTCCAGCTTCAGGGTGGTCGCGGGCAGTCTGCGCAGACTGGCCAGGTTCGAGTAGCCGGTGCCGAAGTCGTCCAGGGCGATCCGCACCCCCAGGTCGGCGAGCCGGCGTAAAGGCTTCAGCTCCGCGTCGTCGGCGCGGATCAGGGCGCTCTCGGTGACCTCCAGGCAGAGCGAGGCCGGGTCCAGCCCGGCGTCCTCCAGCACCGCCACGGTCTCGGAGACCAGCTCCGGATGGTGCAGCTGCCGCGGCGAGAGGTTGACGTTCACCCGCAGCGGCCGGGTGCCGCCGATGCCGCGCACCTGCCACTCGCACGCCTGCCGCACCGCCTGCTCCAGCACCCAGCGCCCCAGCGGCACGATCAGCCCGGTGTGCTCGGCCAGCGGGATGAAGCGGTCCGGCCCCAGCACCCCGTGGAGCGGATGCGCCCAGCGCACCAGCGCCTCGGCGCCCTCCACACTGCCGTCCTCCATCCGCACCAGCGGCTGGTACTCGATGAAGAACTCCTCGCCCTCCAGCGCGGCGGGCAGATGGGTGGTCAGCATGTGGCGGCTGATGGTGCGGGCGTCGCAGTCGGGGTCGGCCAGCTCGTAGCGGTTGCCGCCCCTGGCCTTGGCCCGGTACATGGTGATGTCGGCGCTGCGCAGCACCTCCGCCGGCGTCAGCTCCCCGACCGGGCCCTCCACCACGCCGATGCTGGCGCGCACCGGCAGCTCCCGGCCGGCCAGCGGGATCGGGCAGGACAGCGCGTCCAGCGCCCGCTGGGCCAGGTCGGTCACCTCCGAGCGCGAGGCGGGGTCGTTGACCAGGGCCACGAACTCGTCGCCGCCGATCCGCGCGACCATGTGGCGCGGCGAGGCCACACAACTCTGCAGCCGCTCGGCCACGTTCACCAGCAGCTGGTCGCCGACCGAGTGGCCCAGGCTGTCGTTGACCGTCTTGAAGCCGTCCAGGTCCAGGTAGCACAGGCCGATCCGGGCGGTGCCGGAGCCGGGGGAGAGGACGTGCTCCAGCCGCTCGAAGAACAGCGTGCGGTTGGGCAGGTCGGTCAGCGCGTCGTGGGTGGCCTCGTAGCGCAGCCGCAGGTTCAGCAGGCGCCGCTCGGTGATGTCCTCCATCAGCGCCAGCATGTAGCGCGGCTCGCCGTCGGGGCCGCGCAGCAGCGAGACGGTCAGGTTGGTCCACAGCACGGTGCCGTCGCTGCGCGTGTACGGCTTCTCCATGCGGTAGTGGTCGCGCTCGCCGCGCACCAGCTCCTCGTGGATCCGCCAGACGCCCGGGGCGTCGTCGGGGTGGACCCAGTCGGAGACGCGGCGGCTGCGCACATGCTGCTCCGAGCCGCCGAACATCTTCGCCAGCGCGCTGTTGATGTCGAGGACGGTCCCGTCCATGTCGGCGATCCCGATGCCGACCGTGGCCCCCTCGAAGACCGCCCGGAAACGGGTCTCGCTCTCGTGCAGGGCCTTCTCGGCGCTCTCCCGCGCCGCGAGCGCGGAACGGGCCAGCGCCTCCTGCTCGGAGCGGGTGCGCTCCTGCAGCGCGCGGGCGAACCCGGCCGAGACGGCGTGCTGGAGGCGGGCGCAGCGGGCCCGGCCCTCCTCGGTCGGCAGCACCGCCGGGTCGCTGCAGTACAGCAGCAGATACGCGTCCACCACGCCGAGCACCTGCGGCAGCGCCTCGGGCGCGGTGCAGTGCGCCTCGACGAGCGCCGCGCCCACGTCGCGCCCCGCAGAGGGGTCGAAGGGGCGGGCGTGCAGCGCCTCGCCGAGGGTACGCGCCAGGGGGAGGAGGTAGTCCTCGAACTCGGTGCGGGTCATCGAGGTGGCCGTGGCGGGGTAGACCGCGCGGCTCCAGATCCGGGCGAAGCGGCGGTATCCGTCGTAGGGGTCGCCGGGGGCCTCCGGCGCGAGGGGGCGGCCGGAGGCGGTGGGCCCCTGTGGCGTCGGACTCACGCCTTGCGTCCCACTCCACCGAAGCCGGTGAAGACCACGGGGTCCTCCTGGTCGACCGGCCCGTCCGGGCGCCAGTTCGGCATGGAGACCAGGCCGGGCTCGACCATCTCGAAACCGTCGAAGAAGCGTTCCACCTCCGGGCGCGAGCGCATGATCAGCGGCGAGCCGATGTTGCGGTAGACGCCCTCCACCTCGTCCCCCTGCTCGGGCCTGCGCGGGCCGCCCTCGACCGAGGCGTGGGTGAGGACCAGCAGGCTGCCGGGGGCGAGCGCGTCGCGCAGCTCGGCCACCTTCGCCCACGGGTCGTCGCCGTCCTCCAGGAAGTGCAGCAGCGCCACCAGCAGCAGGGCCACCGGGCGCTCCAGGTCGAGCAGGCGGCCGACCTCCGCGCTGCCGAGGATGTCCTCGGGCTTGCGGAAGTCGGCGGCGACGACGCCGGTGCGGTCCTCCTGGCCCTCCAGCACGGCCCGGCTGTGGGCGATGGCGACGGGGTCGTTGTCGACGTAGACCACCTTCGCCTCCGGCGTGGCGGCCTGTGCGACCTCGTGCACGTTGCCGAAGGTCGGGATGCCCGAGCCGACGTCGAGGAACTGGGTGATGCCCTGCCGCGCGGCGAAGCGGACGGCCCGGCGCATGAACGCGCGGTTGGCCTGCATGATCTTCGGAAGCCCCGGGAACACCTCGATGGCCCGCCGGGCGGCCTCCCGGTCGGCCTCGAAGTTGTGCGACCCGCCCAGGTAGTAGTCGTAGATGCGGGAAACGCTCGGCACGGACAGGTCTATGTCCTGCGGAGCCCAGGCGGGACGCTCCATCAAAGTCTCCAACCGGTCGGTGAATATGACAGGGACTCCTGAGGCTACTGATCCCAGGCTGACAGGTACACGGATCCGGGACGCCGACGTTCCGGCACCGGCCCGCTACGTATAGCTTGCCCCGGTTCCTCCGTCGGGATAATCGTGGCGGCCACCGGGTTTTCCCGCCGCCCTGCCCGGACACCCGGGGTGGATGAGTACCACCGATCACGACGAACTCCCGTTCCCCGACTACGATCACCTCTCCGCGGGCGAGCTGGAGCACCGGATCCGGGCCCTGTCGCACGACGACCTGGAGCGGCTGCTCCGTTACGAGCGCGAACACGCCGGCCGTACCCATGTGATCGCGCTGCTGACGGCCCGTATGCACCAGCTGGAGGAGGGCAGCCCGCGCTCCCCGGGCGGCGCCGAGCCGCCCTCGGGCCCGCAGGGCGAGCCCGGCGGATCCCCCGTCAGCCCGGCGACCTCGCCGGAACCGTACAACCCGCCCCCGCACGGCACCCCCGACCAGCGCGCCAAGCCGGTGGGCAACCGCTTCCGGTAGAGACCGCCCGGCAGGCAGGCGAGGCCCCCGGGGGCCTGTCCCCGCTCCCGGGGCCCCGCCCATGCCCTGCCCGCGTCAGGCCTGCCCGTGCCCGGCCGCCCTCTGGCGGCCGGGCACGGGCAGGCCGGGGTTT
The DNA here is from genome assembly GCF_046614825.1 of Streptomyces nanhaiensis. Classification (NCBI taxonomy): domain Bacteria; kingdom Bacillati; phylum Actinomycetota; class Actinomycetes; order Kitasatosporales; family Streptomycetaceae; genus Streptomyces; species Streptomyces nanhaiensis. The sequence continues at coordinate 3,525 of NZ_JBKJFM010000053.1, read as the reverse complement.
CACCACTCCTCGGCGCGGGTGGACGGCAGCAGCTCGCGGATGTCCGGCGGCAGTACGTGGCCCACCTTGATCATCAGCTCGGGCGAGACCGCCGCGTCCAGCACCTCCAGCACCGCCGTGGCCTCCCGCACCGCGGTGTCCTCCGTGGCGTGGGACCGCCAGGCCACCCGCCCGGCGAAGGTGGTCAGGTCGAACGGCTCGCCGTGGGTGCGGGCGTCGGCCCGCCGCTGCGGCGAGGCCTCGTGCCCGGCCACCACCCGGCGCAGCGACTCCGCCGCCTCCCCGGGCAGTTGGGCGGCCAGATGGTCGGCCACACCGTCCGGTATCCGCTCCGCCAGCGTCTCCAGCGTGGCCCGCAGGGCCCGCTCGGCCGTCTGCCGGTCCGGCAGGTCCGCGTGTGCCTGAACCTGGCCGGTGAGCTCCTCGTACCGCATGGTCGGCACTCCTCTCGGCGTCTCGTCGGGGTCTTGCCGGGATCTCGTGGGGACTGCGCCGAGGCCCTCGCGCGTCTCCGCGACGGCCGCGGCCCCCCGGGGCGGGTGACCCTGCCGGTGCGCGTCGACACCTGCCGTTTCCGTGACCGGCGGCCGGGAACCCGTAGTGGACCGGACCGATCGGAGGTGAGGAACGTGCCCGCACGGAAGGAGCTTCCGTCGACCCTGGAGCGCTCCCCCGAGGAGGCGCAGCGCACCTGGATCAAGGCGCACGACTCCGCTGTGGAGGAGTACGGGGAGGGCCGGCGCGCCCACCAGACCGCCTACAGCGCGCTGAAGCACAAGTTCGAGAAGGTGGGCGACCACTGGGAGCGCAAGGAGGGCGGCCGCAAGGGCCCCTCCGACGAGCGGGCCGCCCGTCCCCGCGGCAGGGGCGGGCGCAGCGGCGAGGGCGTCGACGAGAACGCCAGCAAGGAGCACCTGTACTCCATCGCGCAGCGGCTGGACATCAACGGGCGTTCCCGGATGACCAAGGACGAACTGCTGCGGGCCATCCGCAAGGCCAACCGCTCCGAGACCCGCCGGGCGCGCTGACGCCGTGCCGGCCCCGTACCGGTACGGGGCCGGCACGGCGCGGGGGCCGTGGACGCGGAGGCGTCCACGGCCCCCGTACGGCCGGCGCCCCGCGCCTACCGGAACGACTCGGGAACCAGCTTCCCGTAGGAGGGGGCCTTCGCCACCAGGCCGCTGTCGACGTGGAGCGGAACGGCCGCGGGACGAGCCCCCGGAGGACTCGTCCGGCGATTCCCGGGGCCCGTCCCGGCCGCCCCGGCCGCCTCAGCCGACGTAGCGGCGGGCGGCGGAGCGGCGCTGCTCCTCCTCCAGCAGCCGCAGCCGCTCCTCGACCTCCGGCGGTACCACCCGGCGCTCGCGCAGCACCCACGGCAGCCCCGCCAGCGCCCGGCCGAACGCCCGCGCCGACGCCGCGTCGCGCGGCACCGTGCGCGCCAGCCGCCAGGTGCGGCGCAGCGCCGCGGGCAGCGGCCGGCGCAGCCAGCCGAACCACAGCGTGTTGCGCAGCCCGTCCTCCCGGCGCGCGGTCGCGTCCCGCACCGCCGAGGGGGCATGGTGGACCGTCAGCTCCTCCGCGTAGGCCAGCCACCAGCCGCGCGCCATCAGATCGGTGGCCAGCAGCTCCTCCTCGCCGCCCAGCCACAGCCGGGGCGAGAAACCGCCCGCCTCCCGGAAGGCGTCGGTACGCAGCACCGTGGCCGCGGCCAGGAACGAGCCCAGGGCCGGACCGGGCAGCCAGCCGGGGCCGGGGACGGGCGAGCCGCGCAGTTCGGCGACGATCGGGTCCTCGGTGCCGCCGGGCTCCACCACGATGCGCGCGGTGACCGCCGCCAGCCGCGGGTGGGCGTCGAGCAGGCCGGCGGCCCTCTCCAGCGAGCCCGGCTCCCACCAGGAGTCGTCGTCGCAGAAGGCCACGTACGGCGTGGTCACGCGCTCCACCGCGACATTGCGCCCCACCGCCCCCAGATTCCGCTCCGCCCGCAGCAGCCGCACCCACGGATGGACGCGTGCGACGGTCTCGGCGGTGCCGTCCGCCGAGGCGTTGTCGACGACGAACACCGGTGGGCGCCCGGGCAGTCCGGCCAGCCGGCCCAGGGTGCGCAGCAGCTCCTCGCGGCGGTTGTGGGTGATCACCACGACCGAGACCCGGTCCCCGGCCCCCGGGGCCTCGTCGGTTCCGGTGGTTCCGGTGGTTCGGGCGGTTCCGGTGGGCTCAGGGGCCACGGTGCTGTCCTTCCACACGGCGTGCGGCTTCCTCGATGTAGGGCGGCAGGGGCCTGCGGGCGCGCACCGCCGACGGCAGCCGGGCCAGCGCGCCGAGCAGGGCGCGGCGGGCCTCCGGGTCGCGGCGGGCCCGCGCGGCCAGCGCCCCGGTGCGGCGCGCCGCCAGCGGCAGCGGACGGCGCAGCCAGGTGGTGAGCAGTTCGTTGCGCAGCACCCGGGAGCCGCGCCCGGACCGCGGCGAGGGGTCCGGATGGTGGTGGGCGACGACCTCCGGGCAGTGGGCGACCCCCCAGCCCCGGGCGGCCAGGTCGTAGGCGAGCAGGGTCTCCTCGGCGCCGAAGAACAGCAGCGGATGGAACCCCCCGGCGTCCAGGAACGCCGACCGCCGCACCACCGAGGCGCACCCCAGGAAGCCCAGCACCTGCGGGCCCGGCAGGTCCGGGACCGTGCCCAGCGGGGAGCCGGCCAGCAGGTAGTCGAGGGGGTCGGGGTCCTGCTCGGGGCCCACCAGGGTGCGGGCCGCGATCAGCCCCAGCCGCGGATGGGCGTCCAGCAGCGAGACGGCGCTCTCCAGGGCCCCGGGCTCCCACCAGGAGTCGTCGTCGCTGAAGGCCACGTACGGCGTCTCCATCGCCGTCACCCCCAGGTTGCGGGCCACCGCCCCGCGGTTCTCGGGCAGCGGCATCAGCGCCACCTGCGGGAAGAGGGCCGAGACCATGGTGCGGGTGTGGTCGGCCGAGGCGTTGTCGACCACCAGCACCGGCGGGCGCTCGGGCAGCGCGGTCAGCGCGCGCAGCGTGCGCGCGAGGCTGTCGGCGCGGTCGCGGGTGGCGATGACCACGCCTATCGGCGAGCCGTTCACGCGGCACGCACCTCCGGCAGCAGGGACAGCGCCTCCAGTACCTCCTCCGGCCGGATGCGCAGCAGCAGGGGATCGGGACCGCGGCCGTGGGGGTCGCCGGGCGGGCCCGGATGCCACAGCACCCGGTGGCGCTCCAGCGGCGGCGGGCCCCACAGGGCGGGCGGCACCGGCCCGAAGAGGGTCACCGACGGAGTCCCGTGGGCCACCGCCAGGTGGGCCACGCCGGTGTCGCCGCTCACCACGGCCGAGGCCCCCGCGACCAGCGCGGCCAGCCGCTCCAGCGGCGGTTCGCCGTGGACGTCGGCGTCGGGGAGGCCGGCCAGCTTGGCCAGCCGCGCCAGCAGGTCGTACTCGTGGGCGCCGCCGGTGACCACCACGCGGCGTCCGGCGTGCCGCAGCCGCGCGGCCACGGCCGCGTACCGCTCGACGGGC